>JANMSB010000086.1:0-7240 GCA_031388915.1 Pseudomonadota bacterium
ATTCCGAGGTAGGCGCGTGAAAATCATCATTCTGGGAGCCGGGCAGGTAGGGCGTACCGCGGCTTATCACTTGGCTCGCGAACCGGCCAATGAAGTTACCGTGGTCGATCGCGACGAAAACCTGTTGCGCGACCTACAGGATCGTTTGGATATTCGCACCATCATCGGCAATGGCGCGCAGCCCTCGATTCTGGAAGCAGCCGGCGCCAAGCAAGCCGATGTATTTATCGCGCTGACCAACAGCGATGAAGTCAACATGGTGGCGTGCCAGATCGTGGCATCGTTGTACAACAAAGACAGCACCCGCATTGCCCGCATCCGCTCCGCCGAACTCACTCAGCACAGCAAACTGTTTACCGACGAAGACCGCGCCTTTGCGGTGGACGTGACCTTGAGCCCGGAACAATTGGTCACCGATCACGTGGCGCGTTTGATTCGTTATCCCGGCGCGTTGCAGGTATTGGATTTTGCCGACGGCCGGGTGCGCATGGTCGCTACGCGCGCGCTGCGTGGCGGTCTATTGGTGGGACAGCGCTTACGCACCTTGCGTGAACACATTCCCAAGTCCGATGCGCGCGTGGCGGCGATTTATCGCGGCGGACAAAGCATCAAGCCCACCGGCGACACCGTGATCGAGCATGGCGATGAAGTGTTCTTCCTCGCGGCGCGTCACGACATCCGCGTGGTGATGAACGAGATGCAGCGCCTGGAAGAACCGGTGCGGCGCGTGGTGATTGCCGGCGGCGGCCACATCGGCTTTCGTCTGGCGCAGAAGTTGGAACAGTCGCATCAAGTGAAACTGATCGAACGCGAATCGCGCCGCGCCCGGCGTATTTCCGAACAACTGGGCAACACCATCGTGCTCACCGGCGATGCCTCTGACGAAGAGCTGTTGCTGGAAGAGAACATCGACAGCGCCGATGTGTTCGTCGCGGTCACCAATGCCGAAGAAGCCAACATTCTGTCGGCCATGCTTGCCAAGCGACTGGGCGCCAAGAAAGTGATGGCGCTGATCAACCGCCCCGCCTACGCCGAGCTGATGGAAAGCGGCAACTTGGATGTGGCCATTTCACCGCAAATGATCACCATCGGTTCGGTGCTGGCGCATGTGCGGCGCGGCGATGTGGTGCAGGTGCATAGCCTGCGACGCGGCGCGGCCGAAGCCATCGAAGCCGTGGCGCATGGCATTCAAGGCGAGGGCCGGGTCATTGGCCGCAAGGTCGCCGATATTCCGCTACCCGACGGCGCCACCATCGGCGCCATCGTGCGCGGCGAAGAAGTGATCATCGCGCACCACGACACGGTGGTGCAGCGCGACGACCACGTGATTTTGTTCTTGACCGACCGGCGCCAGATCGATGCCGTGGAACGCTTGTTCGACATGCCCCGCCGCCGTCGCTGAGAACATCACATGAATCTGCTCGTCGTGCAGCGCATTCTCGGCATTCTGTTGATGTTGTTCAGCGTCACCATGCTGCCGCCCATTGGCGTGTCGCTGTATTTTCAAGACGGCTATTCCGCGCCCTTCCTGGATGCCTTTGCCGGTTTGCTGATCACTGGCCTGCTGGTGTGGCTGCCGGTGCGCAAGCAAAATCGCGAACTACGCCTGCGCGACGGTTTCTTGGTAGTCGCCTTGTTCTGGGTGGTGTTGGGTTTCGCGGGGGCTGTGCCGCTGGTGCTGTCGACCAGTCCGCATATTCAGTTGACCGATGCGGTATTTGAAGCCGTCTCCGGATTCACCACCACTGGCGCCACCATCCTCACCGGCTTAGATGAGTTACCGAAATCATTGCTGTACTACCGTCACCAGATTCAATGGTTGGGCGGCATCGGTATGGTGGTGTTGGCCGTCGCCTTGCTACCCATGCTGGGCATCGGCGGCATGCAGTTGCTCAAAGCCGAAACGCCAGGTCCAGTGAAGGACGCCAAACTGACACCGCGCATTACCGAAACCGCCAAAGCGCTGTGGCTGGTGTATGTGTTGATCACCGCCGCCTGCGCCGGCTGTTACTGGGTAGCGGGCATGACGCCGTTCGACGCCATCGGTCATAGCTTCTCGACCGTGTCCACCGGCGGGTTCTCCAATCACGATGCCAATCTGGCGTACTTCAATAGCCCCGCTATCGAATTCGTCGCCATCCTGTTCATGTTTTTGGGCGGCATCAACTTCTCGCTGCATTTTCTCGCTTGGCGGCGGATTCGCATCATCGACTATTTTCGGGATGCTGAATTCCGGATGTACGCCGGCATTCTGCTAGCGGGCACGCTGATATTCTCAGCCACGCTGATTGCCAACAACACCTTCAACAACACTGGCTTCGCCGTGCGCAGTGCCTTGCTGCACGTCGTGTCGATGATGACCAGCACTGGCTTTACCGCCACCGACTTCACCGTGTGGCCCGGCGCGTTGCCGGTGATGTTGATCCTGATCACGTTTGCCGGCGGCTGCGCCGGGTCTGCCGCCGGCGGCATGAAAGTAATCCGCTGGGTGTTGATGTGGAAACAGGGCACGCGCGAGATCAATCGCTTGGTGCATCCCAGCGCGGTGTTCCCGGTAAAAATCGGCGGCCGCCCCGTGCCCTGGCGCGTGCTCGATGCCGTGTGGGGTTTCTTCGCCATTTACGTCATGTGCTTCGCCGTCTTGATGGTGCTGTTGATCGCCACCGGCGAAAACCAAGTAACCGCGTTTTCCGCCATCGCCAGCTGCATGAACAACACCGGCCCCGGCCTGGGCGAAGTCGCCGCCAACTTCACCACCATCAGCACCCCCGGCAAATGGATCTGCGTGCTGGCGATGTTGCTGGGACGTTTGGAAGTGTATCCACTAATCGTGCTGGTGACGCCGGCGTTTTGGCGGCGGTGACTCCGTAGGGGCAGACCTATGTGTCTGCCCGTCAGTGAACGCATCGCAATAGGGGGCGCACACGCAGGTGCGCCCCTACGATGAAATTCACGCCACGCGCAACATGCCTTGCTTGACGATGAAGTTGATCACCGTATCCAAACCCTGACCTGTCTTGAGATTGGTGAATACGAAGGGTTTGTCGCCGCGCATTTTTTTGGCATCGCGATCCATCACTTCAAGTGATGCGCCCACATACGGCGCCAAATCTATTTTGTTAATGATCAGCAAATCGGACCGCATGATGCCGGGGCCGCCTTTGCGCGGAATTTTATCGCCGGCGGCCACATCGATTACATACAAGGTTAGATCGGATAACTCTGGGCTGAAGGTGGCCGCCAAGTTATCGCCGCCACTCTCAACGATGATTAATTCGAGGTCGGGAAAGTTAGCCATCAGATCGTCAATCGCCGACAGATTCATTGAGGCATCTTCGCGAATGGCGGTGTGCGGACAACCGCCGGTTTCCACGCCACGAATGCGATCCGGTGTTAGGGCTTGGCTGCGAATCAGAAAATCTGCGTCTTCACGCGTATAGATGTCGTTGGTTACTACGGCGATGCGGTAACGGTTGCGCAGGTGTTTACACAGCGCATCCACCAACGCGGTCTTGCCCGAACCGACCGGACCACCCACCCCAACACGCAATACTTCGCTACTAGACATGATGTACTCCAATCGATTCTAAGAAGGGTCTGATTTATTTCCCCTGTCATTTCGACCGAAGGGAGAAATCTTTCCAGTGCTCGATCTTACGCATACTCAGAAAAGAAGGATTTCTCGCTCCGCTCGAAATGACAAATTCTTCAGACCTTCCCTAAGCTAACGTCCTATCTCTATGGCGCAAGCAATGCCAAGCCGCCCACGGCCATCGCCACACCACCCCAACGCAACGCTGCTTGTTGTTGGTGACGCACCAGCCAACTGCCCGCCACGAAACCCGCCAAGTGCAACGCGATGGTGCTTAAGGCAAAACCGCTCATATACAACATCGCGTTGACCTGCTGCGGCGCTTCAACGCCGTGGGCATAACCATGAAATAGCGCGAAGCCGCCCGTGAGCAGTACACACAGTGCTGCCGGTAAACGTACTGCACTGGCCAGTAACAATCCCAGCACGCAGACTGAGGCAGCAATGCCTTGCTCGATGGCGCCGATCTGCAGGCCGGACATGCCGACCACTGCGCTCAGCAACATCAAGCCAATAAAACTTACCGGCACTAGCCAACGCAAACGGCCCTCAAGCCGTGCAGCCCACACACCTACCGCGAGCATGGCCAGTAGATGGTCGATGCCGGTGAGCGGATGCAACACGCCCGCCGTAAAACCATCGGACAAACTATGACCTGGATGCGCCAACGCCAGTGCAGGCAAGAAGGTAGTCAAAACAGCCGCGATGCCGTGTCGAGTTTTCATGTATGCAACTCCCACATAAAACAAAACAGGTAAATAAATCAGGATCGAAATAAACGTGTGTATTGAGTTTCGTGCCAAGCGCTGGCCATGCCTTGTAACGGCGTGGCCACACCAATGTCACCATCCGCCAAGACCAGCGCACCTTCGACAATGCTGGGAATCTTCAGCAACAACTCATTGAGAATACGTTGTCCAGCTGTTTGACCAAGCGGCAACAACTTCACTGCCGCCAACACCTGGTTCTCGCACCAAGCCCAGAGATAAGCCGTGGCCGTGGGCGTGCGTTGAATCTGCCAATGGCTGGCAGCTAACGCAAACAAACAGGCGTAGCTGGCGTCGCTGTCCTTGGTCCACTCGGCAGCTGCATCGATTTGCAGCGTCACCAACACCTTGGCTAGCGAACGCCCTAGATGCCGCTCCTCGGCGCGTAGCTCGGTACTTTCTCGCGAGGCCAATAGATAGGCGCTCCAGTCACGCGCTTGCACCTCATCATGACGAGCCCAGGCATCGTGCATGCGCAGCAGCAAGGGTAGATCCAGCGTACCCACCGCATTCTCCGCCACACCCAACACCCAATCGCAGGTGCTGGCTTCGTCATGCACCCAACCTAGGTGCACGGCGTATTCCAAGCCTTGCGAAAAGTTATACGCGCCAATGGGCAGAGCCGGGCTCACCAACTGGCAGAGCCGCAACATGGGCAGTGACGAAACTGACGAGTCAACCATGTGCATGTGGATGCTGCGTGCTGAGTACAAATGAAGGGTGATGCGTATTGCCCGCACCCGAATGCGAGTAGGCGCCGGCTTCGGGCTCGAATGGCTGCTGTTCCTTGCTCACGATAAACCCCAAGCCACGCACCATGTCATCCAAGACATGATCATGCAGATAACGTAACCACCCGCTGCCCACCTGTACCGAGATATGTCGATTGCCCAGATGGTAGGCGGCGCGCGCCAGTTGCCACGGATCGGCAGCAGTAACAACGGATACGTCTTCAGGCGCCGCAATCACTTCGATCACGCGGCCATCGCTGGCCAGCAAACAATCACCACCACGCAATAACGTGCCGCGCTCCAGCATCAACCCTGCTTCTTCGCCGGTATCGAGCGTAGTGCGCAGACGGCTTTTCTGCCGCGATTCAAACGGCAGGATCAAGTTCGCCTGCGCGGGGCGCCGTTCGGTCAATCGTTGTGAGATGGTTAGCTGCATCTATCGTTTCATGTGGCGGCGGTGTTGGTAGGGGCGGGGCTCAGACCCGCCCTGATCTCGGGCCCGTCCTGTCTTGCTTTGTGGTGCATGAAGGCGGGTTTTAAACCCGCCACTACGACTGGAATTATTGGTGCAGGTATCATGGGTTCTAAAACAAAAAATACTTCTGCGCCAACGGCAATACCTTGGCCGGTTCGCAAGTTAACAACTGACCATCGGCACGCACCTCATAAGTCTGCGCATCCACTTCGATGTGCGGCTGGTAGTTATTCAATATCAAATCCTTCTTGCCCACGCTGCGGGTGCCTTTCACTGCTACCAAGCGCTTCTTCAAACCCAGTTTGTCGGCCATGCCGCGATCCAAGCCTGCTTGCGAGACAAAGCTCACCGAGGTGGCATGACGTGCGCCGCCGAGTGCACCGAACATGGGACGAAAATGCACCGGCTGCGGTGTAGGGATCGATGCATTGGCATCACCCATGGGTGCAGCGACGATCATGCCGCCTTTAATAATCAGCGCGGCTTTGGCACCGAAGAACGCCGGTCGCCACAACACGATGTCGGCCAACTTGCCCACTTCGATTGAACCGACCTCATGCGCAATGCCATGCGTGAGCGCGGGATTAATGCTGTACTTGGCCACGTAGCGTCGCACACGAAAATTATCGTTGCGTGTGGAATCCTGCGGCAGTGCGCCACGCTGCACTTTCATTTTGTGCGCGGTCTGCCAACTGCGGGTAATCACTTCACCGACGCGACCCATGGCCTGCGAGTCGGAGGAGATCATCGAGAACGCGCCCAGGTCATGCAGGATGTCCTCGGCAGCGATGGTCTCACGACGAATACGCGACTCGGCGAATGCCACGTCTTCGGCAATGCCTGGATCGAGGTGATGGCACACCATCAACATGTCCAAATGCTCGTCGATGGTGTTAATGGTGTAAGGCCGCGTCGGATTGGTGGACGACGGCAGCACATTGGCTTCGCCGCAGATCTTGATAATGTCCGGCGCGTGACCGCCGCCCGCACCTTCAGTGTGATAGGTGTGAATGGCGCGGCCTTTAATGGCAGCAATAGTGTCTTCAACGAAGCCCGACTCATTGAGTGTGTCGGTATGAATCGCCACCTGCACGTCGTATTGGTCGGCCACCCCCAGACAGCAATCAATCGCCGCCGGTGTGGTGCCCCAATCTTCATGTAGCTTCAAGCCAATGACACCGGCTTCAACTTGTTCGACCAACGCCTGCGGCAAGGACGCATTGCCCTTGCCGGTAAGACCAAAGTTCATCGGCAGATCTTCCAGCGCCTGGTACATACGTTCGATGTACCACACACCCGAAGTGCAAGTGGTGGCATTGGTGCCGGCAGCAGGCCCGGTGCCGCCACCAATCATGGTGGTGACCCCCGACATCAACGCTTCTTCGACTTGTTGCGGACAAATAAAGTGAATATGCGAGTCGATGCCGCCCGGCGTGACGATCAACCCTTCACCGGCAATCACTTCGGTGCCCGGACCAATCACAATGGTGACACCCGGTTGTACATCGGGGTTGCCCGCCTTGCCGATGCCGACGATGCGGCCATCTTTTAAACCTATGTCGGCTTTGACGATGCCCCAGTGATCAACAATCAAGGCATTGGTAATGACCGTGTCGACCACTTCGGCTGCACAGCGTTGACTCTGGCCCATGCCATCGCGAATCACTTTGCCGCC
>JANMSB010000055.1:0-2810 GCA_031388915.1 Pseudomonadota bacterium
GGGCATTCGAATTCTTACTGACGCGCCGACCAGCAATCGCAGCGTCCATTGATATTAGCCGGCCCGCTAAAGATCATGCAGTTGCTGCAATTCGCAAGAGATTCCGGCGGCTGAGAGACAGAGAGCGCAGGCTCTCAGGGAATATTCGCGGCAGTGAACCGTATACAGGACTAACGGAGTGGCCTGACTTCCAACACGACGGAAGTCAGAACCGCTCCGCTGACCATTGCAGCGCTTGGCTCTAGGCGCCCATCTTAGCCACCACCAAAGTTGTAGCGAAGGATGAGCCCGTACTCGCGACGTGGTGTGAATTGCCCCGCCGTCGAGTAGCCTGACGGACCGAAGACATCCCCCGTGCTGCGGACAGTTGACCCGGGCAGCCCGGTCGATACGGGCAGCCCTGTTATTGGGTTGCCGTTTGAAAGCTGCTTGTGAGTGTTGGTGATGTTGTTCCCGTACAGCGTCACGTCCCATTTGCGGTTCGGGTCGCGTACCCCGACAAAGAGGTTCGCCAAGTAATAGCCGGGGACTTCGAACAGCGTGTTCGCATTCGTCCAACTCGGTTGATAGTTCACAAGCCCGCGGACGAATGCCTCGAAACCGAAGAGCGGAATGCCGACTTCCGACTGGAGGTTGGCGTTCCACTCCGGCGCTTGCAGCGTCGACCCGCTGAACGGGCATAGGGCGAGAGACTGTCCGGCAGCCTGGAAGGCAGCCACTCTCGCCGCCGTGGTGGTGATCGTGGTATCAAAGAGTGTGTCGGGAACCCCATTGAAGTCGCCGTCACTGCAGGGAACGATGCCGTTTTTGACTTTGCCTTCCGCCCAACTGACATTGCCGCTCACGCTCCAATTATCGGTCACGGCCAAGCCAACATCCAGGTCGGCCCCCTGTATCTCTGCGGGCACACCGGTCGTGAACGTAAAGCGAGTGACGTTCGGCGCAGTGCCGGGAATGTAGTAATAGGCGCTTTGCCCACCGAGAATCAGGTTGTCGTATTCCTGAATATAGTAGTCCACATTCAACCGGCCGCGCCGCTCGAGGAACGACCACTTGAGGCCGATCTCGTAAGATTCCGACTTCTCAGGCTCGTGGAAGGTCACCGAGGTCAAGGTCGGATCGGGGGGGCTGCTGGTATTTTGAATGCCGGCGGATAACGGACCCTCGCGCCACGAACTCCCCGCATGGACATAGGTCATCAAGTCCGGGGTGATGTCATAGGCAACCGACGCGTCCCAGATCCAGGTCTTATGCTTGAGTGTCGCCGACCCGAGATCCCTAAAAACACCTTGTGGTACTCCCAATTGAACTAGTGCCAAAGTGTTAATTTCGCAGATGCCGGCACCATAGGGGGAGGCGGGGGTGGTTTGGCCACCGGCGGCGAGGCAGTTTGCCGCCGGTATCGCGCCTACTGAGTTGAAGGTTGCTGCGGAGTCTCCTGCGCCAATGTAAGCCGCTGGCCCGGTCGCTCTTAGGCTCGTTGCAGTCACGTTTTTGGAGTCGATGTGACGCGCGCCGGCCGAGATCTCTAGCTTGTCGTCGAGAAGGTGGGCCGTGCCGTTGGCGAAGAAGGAGGTTTCGTCCACCCTCCGAGCGAAATTAATCAATGCGTGCGACTCGTAGCGCCGATTCACACTATATGGGCTATAGGCGGTGGTTGGCGTGCCCGGTGCGCCGAAAGCGCCCGCCAAGTATGCGACAGCCTGACCTATCGGGGGCTGTGCGACCGTGTCGCTCCGATCAAACACGCCAACCACATAGTCAAACATCCCTGCAAGTCGTTCCTCCGATGCGAGACGCAGCTCATGCGACTTGGCGGTATTCCTGGTTTCATTGTATTGGATGGGCTCATATCCAGGCAGGTAGTTCGCCGTGTCGAGTGCATTGAAGCTACCACCAAAATCGTTGTCCATGTAGCCTCCGACATAACTCAGCTTATGACCGACGACCGACCAGTTGAGCTGTGCGGTTGCCAGCTCAACGAGTGTCTTACCAACGGAGGGCCGGTCCTGCACGGACAGCAAGTCGTCCCGGGTGATTGACGGTCCGTTGAAGTTGGCCTGTGCGTTTACATTTGTGAGGCCAGGCGCCCCGGTACCAACCACTTGAGTGTAGGAAATATCCTTCTTGTTCATGTTCTGATACATCAGCACCGCGCTGACCGTGTCATTCGGCTCGAGTCGAATGGTGATCCGTCCAGCCTGAGTCTTAGAGCTGGGATCTTTACCGTTATGGACGCTGTGTACGCCGCCGTTATCGGTGACGTCCTCCAGGCCAGCCAAGCGGATACCTAGCATGTCCTTGATGATGGGGACATTGAATGCGCCTTCGACATTGTGGCCGTCGAGGTCGTTGGCGCTTGCTTTGACGCTACCGCCGAAGTCGCCAAGGTTGACCCTGTGCGTCGTCATATGTATTGCGCCGGAGGGGGCCGAAACACCGCGAGTTGTGCCCTGCGGGCCACGCAGAAATTCGATTTGACCGGTATCGAACAGGGCGTTGGCCATCACGGCAGAAGTGACTACCGCGTCATTCACGTAGCTGGCCACCGTCGCGGCCGCCGCCGTGCTTCGGTTGAACGTGACGCCACGCATCGAAGCGCCGCCATCAGGCTGCAACTGCAGGCCCGATACGACCTTGTCAAGATCGTTGAATCGAAGAATGTTCAAGTCCTCAAGGGACTGTGCAGTGATTGCGGTCACCGTTTGCGGGATGTCCTGCAGGGATTCTTCCTTGCGTCTCGCGGTGACTATGACCTCTTCGAGGGCGATGACGGTGTCCGCAGCGCGCTGCGGCACTTGCGCTTGCAC
>JANMSB010000062.1:0-4369 GCA_031388915.1 Pseudomonadota bacterium
CGATCGCGAGGTGTTACAGGCACGCGCTCAACAGTTGCGCATGAGCCTGCAATGGTGTGCTTACCACGCACGCAGCCAGCAACCACACGTCGCCGGCACCATTACATTACTGCACATCCCCGCATCGACAGCCGTGCAAGCTGGTGTGCTGAACGTCGCCAATGCCGGCTACGTACTCAAGTTGTTGGATCGCGCCTGCGATGGCTGTATGCAAGGCGAGTTCAACGCCATGGTCACCGCGCCGGTGCAGAAGAGCATCATTAGTCAGTCCGGCATTGCGTTCAGCGGCCATACCGAATACTTGGCACAACGCAGCGGCGGTCACTTACCCGTGATGATGCTCACCGCCGAATCACTGCGAGTGGCGCTGGTCACCACACACCTGCCGTTGACGGAAGTCAGCAAGGCCATCACCCCGGCAACGCTGCGTGACACGCTGCGAATTCTGCATCGCGACCTGCAAATGCGCTTCGGCATTATGCAGCCACGCATTTTAGTGCTGGGCTTGAACCCCCATGCCGGCGAGTCCGGTTACCTGGGCCGCGAAGAAATCGAAGTGATGACACCGGTGTTGAATGAACTACGCGCGCAAGGCATGCACTTAACAGGCCCCGCACCCGCCGATACCGCGTTTACGCCGCATAGGCTGAATGATGCCGATGCGGTGCTGGCCATGTATCACGATCAAGGTTTGCCGGTGCTCAAATACGCCGGCTTCGGCAACGCAGTGAATGTCACGTTGGGCCTGCCCATCGTGCGCACCTCGGTGGACCATGGCACGGCCCTGGATCTAGCCGGCAGCGGCAAGGCAGACGCCGGCAGCTTGAGCGCCGCCCTACAACTGGCCATCCAGCTTGCTGCTGCGACGGTAGGTCAGGCTTCAGCCTGACTCGTTAGCATCATGCATCAAGCACGCAAACGTTTTGGCCAGCACTTTCTGCGCGATCAAAGCGTCATCAACGACATCGTTAACGCCATCAATCCACAAGCCGGCGAACATCTGGTTGAAATCGGTCCGGGCTTGGGCGCCATCACCTTGCCGGTGCTGGAGCGCGTCAAGGCAATGGATGCCGTGGAAATCGATCGCGATGTGATTGCGGCGTTGCATGTCAGTTCATTGAGCGTTGGTACATTGCGCTTGCACGCAGCCGATGTGCTGAAGTTTGACTTCGGCGCGCTACGCCAGGATGCACAGTTGCTGCGCTTGATCGGCAATCTGCCTTACAACATTTCCACGCCGCTGTTATTCAAGTTGATCGAACAGCGCCAGCACTTCCAGGACATGCACTTCATGCTGCAAAAAGAAGTCGTGGATCGCATGGCCGCGCAACCCGATACCGATGACTATGGTCGGCTCACAGTCATGCTGGCGCCGTGGCTGCAAGTGCAACCGATGTTCAACATCGGACCGGAAGCATTTCGCCCGCCGCCAAGAGTCATGTCGACGATTGTCCGACTGGTACCGCATGCCGCGCCGCCATTTGCGATTGCCGATCAGGGCAATTTCGCGCGCGTGGTGATGGCGGCGTTTTCGCAGCGCCGCAAAACCTTGCGCAATGCCTTGCGCCTGTTACTCAGTGCCGAACAAATTGAAGCCGCGGGGATCGATCCCAGTGTGCGTGCCGAAGTCCTGCCGCCGGCAGCGTTTGCCACGCTCGCGGCGCAAATACGCTAAACGCGAAAATCGCGGCGCGACGCACCGGATTAGCGCCAGGCAACCAGTACGTACCGGCAACGCTTGCCCGATCCGCCCCGAAACACCACACTAGTGGCCAGCAAATCACCCGAGGCAATACGCCTCAGGCACGGATCGCGGACAACAAGGCAGATATGAACATATATAACAACATTCTGGTGGTGGTCGATTTATCGGCTGACAGCAACCTGATCGTTGCGCGCGCCAAGGCCATGGCGGGCGCCACCGCTACGCTGACCTTGTTACATGTGGTGGAATATGTGCCGCTGGAACCCATGGGCGAAACAGTGCTGCCTGCGATGCAGATTGAAAGCGAGCTGAGCGCGCGCGCCACTGAAAAATTAACGCAACTCGCCGCCCAGCACGGGCTGTCGGACGTCAAACAAATGATCACTGTGGGCAATATCAAGACAGAGATTCAGCACGCAGCAAAGCAACTCGGCGTCGACTTGATCGTGGTGGGTAACCATGAACGTCACGGCCTGAAGGCACTGGTCAATTTCACCGAAGACGCCGTGCTGCACACTGCCCCCTGCGATGTGCTGGCGGTACATTTACCGAAGCGCTCAACATAAAGCCACTTCGATTAAGGCGGCGCTTGCTGGTATATTGAGCAGCAACTCCCTCGCACCAATGCCAACAACATGAACACGTCGGTAGCCCATAAAATTCGCGTCGATGTCAGCACCAGCTATGTCGACGATCAGTCCAAGCCGGACGAAAGCCGCTATGTATTTTCCTACACCATTACCATTCAGAACGAAGGTACGGTGCCGGCCAAGCTGCTGACCCGGCATTGGGTGATTACCGATGCCAACGGCAAGGTGCAGGAAGTGCGCGGCGATGGCGTGGTCGGCGAACAACCGCATCTACAACCCGGCCAGGGCTTTCGCTATTCCAGCGGCGCAGTCATCGAAACGCCGGTGGGCGCCATGCAGGGCAGCTACCAAATGATGGCCGACGACGGCGCTAAGTTCGATGCGCACATTGCACCGTTTCGTTTGGCTAAACCGGGCTTGCTGCATTGATTCGCCCGAGCGCATGACATGGCCGTTTACGCCATCGGCGATATTCAGGGCTGCTGCGACGAATTCGAAATACTGTTGGAACGCCTGCGCTTTGATCCGGCCATCGACCGGCTCTGGCTGACCGGCGACTTGGTTAATCGCGGTCCGCGTTCTTTGGACACCTTGCGGCTGGTGAAGTCGTTGGGTGACGCCGCAACCATGGTGCTCGGCAACCACGACCTACACCTGCTGGCCATTGCCCTAGACCCGCAAGCCAGACGCAAAGCCAAGGACACCCTGGATGACGTACTCACTGCGCCGGACCGCGATGAGCTACTCCATTGGCTACGCCACCAGCCCCTGCTGCATCACGACACCCAATTACAACGCACCCTGATTCATGCCGGACTGCCACCACAATGGGATCTGAGACTTGCTATCGCCTGTGCGCGTGAATTGGAAACGGCATTGCGTGATGCCGACCATGCTCGTGCGCTGTTTCAACACATGTACGGCGATGAACCAGATCGCTGGGACGACCGGCTGCAAGGGTTTGCCCGGCTACGCTTTATCACCAATTGCCTGACGCGCCTGCGAGTGTGCGCTGAGAACGGCACACTGCGACTCAAAGCTAAAGGACCGCTCGACAAACTCGAACCGAGCTTGTATCCCTGGTTTCGCACGCCCAATCGCCGCAGTCAACACGACCGTTTTGTCTGTGGTCATTGGTCGGCACTAGGGTTTTACAATGCCGATAACGTGCTTGGCTTGGACACCGGCTGCGTATGGGGCGGCACGCTGTGCGCCGTGCGCCTGGATCAAGACGCTGAGCCGGTACATGTGAATTCCATTTCGGGTGGCTTGCCGTTGGAGGATTAGGGCGAACTTTTCCGGTGTAGGAGCGTGATTCATCACGCCCATCCGCGTCTCAATCGACGCTGCTGGCATCGCATCTACTAAACGTAGGGTAACGTGCCCTACCGCTTCTCCGGCGTCTGTGCAATCAACGCCATCACCTGCAACACCGGTCGGCGCACACCCTGACCTGGCACACACACCAAGTTGTCCTTCACCAGTTGCAACTTCAACGCCGGCAACAACTGATCCCGCACCTGTTCCAGCAGCTCGCAATCCCCCGAGCCCATGTGGCCGGATTGACCGCCTTGCACCATCACCGCTTTGCTGACCACCGGAAATGACGCTGCTGGCGAGACTCCGTCCGTAGCAGGCATGCGCACCTTAATGCGCGCCGACAGCATGTTGTTGAAGTCACCGAAACCAAAGCAACCGCTGGCACTGACGTGCACATCGCGATCGGCGCCCATTTCCATGAGAATTTGTTCGAGCCGGTCTTCCAGACCCGAGCAACTGTAATAGGTGGTGAAGCCAAAATAGTGAAAGCGCAGATCGTACGACTGCCATTGCGCGTTGACGGTTGCAGCGCTGCCGGATGCTGCGGCATTACCCTGCGCCACCGCACCGGCGCCTGGCGCGGTCAGCAGCGCAAAACCTGCCCCAATCGCCACCATCAGCCAACCAGAACCCCGCAAGTCCCGACTACTCTTAGCGATTAAATTGTGGGCGTTCATACTGGTACTCCCCAAGCGTCGATGGCTGAAGTGTTGCGCGACATGTGTTGCGATGCAAGCTGCACTGCGGCAGAGTT
>JANMSB010000143.1:0-5051 GCA_031388915.1 Pseudomonadota bacterium
ACCTTGAGGATCTGAACATTCTTCGCTTCACCGATCTTTCGCAGGTGGTAACGGGCTTGCAGTTGCAACCTGACGGCAGCGCTTCGATGCGCGGCGTCACGTTCAACCGAGGCTCGGCGGCCGCTCCCTCAGTGGCCCCCTATATCAACGATGCAGTCGTCACCCCCGCCCTGATGGCCAACGCCCTGTTCGATGTCGGCCAAGTCGAATTTCTGCGTGGACCGCAGGGCACCACTCGCGGCATTTCGGCCCCCTCCGGCGCAATCAATTACACGACCCGCAAAGTCGACCTGGGCAACTTCGGCGGCAGCGCCAAATTAAGTGTCAACGACCTCGACGGCCATAATGTCGAAGCGGCGATCAACGTGCCTATCGTCACAGACATGTTGGGCATCCGCTTGGCCGGCGTGGAGGATGTCACCGATAACGGCGGCGTCAAAAGCGTCCACAACAGCAAAGATCCCAGTTCTACGACTCAGGCGGGGCGGGTCACCGTTAGGTTCACGCCGATCGACAGCCTCAGCGCCGTGCTGATGTATCAGTACCTGAAGAAAAAGGATTTTACCTACGCTCAGGTGTTTGGCCCCGGATCGCCCGGTGGCAGAACTACCACCGGTGACCCAAATACACGGGCGATAAACCTGCCAGCCAACTTCAACGGACCGGCCATCGGCATAGACGAATTGCTGTCCGTGCAGGACAAACCCGCGACCGGCAAGCAAGCCATTGATCTGGCAACCGCACAGCTCGACTGGACCTTCCTCGGTCAGCGCCTCAGTTATATCGGCGGCTACATGGACCAAGATTTTGGCGGCAGCACCACTACGCAAAACGATGTTGGCAACTTCCTGCCGGGATATGAGCCCATCCAATACAATGACACCCGGAATACTGCAAGGTCGCATGAGCTGCGGCTCGCCTCGCAGGACAGGATTGCCGGGATGTTTGACTATGTGATTGGCGCGTTCAAGCGGGACGACTTGGTCGATCCACCGCCGATAGGTAACGGCATTGCCTACAATGGTGGCGCTTTCGGTAGTCCGAACACACCGGTTGGCCAGATTAACTCGGCGACGTTAATTCCCAATCGGCGCTTTGAGTCGCACACCTTTGTGACGATCATTCGGGAAGTGAAGGAAACCTCCTTCTTTGCCAACCTCACGACTCATCTAGTGGACGATAAGCTCGAGATCGCGGCCGGCGCGCGTCGCATCGACTCCGAAAACTTTTCCACCACCAGCCGCATACTGCCCATGCCACCGGTCGACAGCACCCTAGGATTGTGGAACTCACAGGGAGGGTCGACGTTACCACCAAACCCAGGAGGCCGATCGGCGGCTTGTACCCAGTCGGGCGGTGTATGGGAGGCCACCTATACAGACGCCTGCGACAGGCGCACCACACTTGGCTCTGGCAATGAGCATCTCGGGACAGCGCGGCTTAAGCACAAGCCCTGGGTCTGGGACGCGTCGATCTCCTATCGCATTACCCCAGACTTGATGGCCTATGTCCATGCGGGGAGCGCGTGGCGCGAGGGGCCGACCTCTATCGGCATCCAAAACACCGCCGACACTGCGGCCGCCAACGCCACCGACAGCGCAACGTTAACCTCGCTGACCTTCCATGAGCCTGAGAAGTCGGAGTCTTACGAAATCGGCCTCAAGTGGTCGTTCCTCGATCGGCGCGGCCGGCTGAATGTGGACTACTATCGTCAGGAGTACGACAACCTGATTCTGGGCGGGCAAATCGCTCACTACTTGATTTACCGACCCGGTGTAGTGGTACTCGCCCCGGCGCCCTTTTCGTTCACGGCCAGCGTGCCCGCCGAGATCCAGGGCGTCGATGTGGATGCTGCGTTAGCCCTGACCGAGCGTTGGAGGGTGAGCGGCAATTACAGTTGGTCAAAGGGTAAGGTCAAAAACGGCGCCCCGGTGCCTTGCAATGACGGCAACTGGGATGGCGTTACCGACACGCTCCCAGTGACGCCGGCGACATTCTCCGATCGCGGAAGAATTATCGCCCTATGCCCGGGCAGTTCGACCCAGCAAGCGCCGGCGTGGAATGCCAACCTGCAGTCGGAATACAACCAGCCGCTGTTCGGCATCGAGGGATTCGTCCGTGGGCTGGTGAACTATCAGCCGAAGTGGACCAATGCGAGCACGCTGTACGAAGTTCCTGGCTACACCTTGGCGAACCTCTATATCGGCGTGCGCGACCCGGACCGCAAATGGGACGTGACGATCTACGGAACCAACATCACCGACACGCACAAGTTGCTAGCAGTCAACAGCACTCCAATCACACAGAGCGTGCAGGGGACGCCCAGTTCATCGGCTGCCGCTCTCTTCCCCGGGGACCCGGCCGGCTACACATCGGGGGTGCGATTCACCCCGCGTCGTGAGTTCGGGCTCATCCTTAGCTACAACTTTGGTGGTGGAAAATAAGCCTGTGTACTGCGCCCGAAGGCTAGCGGCAGCGGGATCCGCAGTCTGAGGCGCAGTGTAAGATCAGCGGAGCGGTTCTGACTTCCATCTTGTTGGAAGTCAGACCGCTCCGATTCCGTTTAGCGTCTTGCTGGTATCAGCGCGAAAGTCGCCCGTTGAGGAAATACCATGCCTTCTCTATCTATCAGCCGCCGGAATCTGTTGCGAATTGCGGCAACCGTCCTGGGTGCCTCGACGGTGCAGCGCGCGACGGCTGCCGCTTGCGTTACCCCAGATGCCCCCGACGCCGGCTTGCGAAAGTCACTCAACTACACCGAAGCCTCTGCCAATCCGGCACAGCGCTGTTCTGCTTGCGCCTTTTTCAGCGAAGCCAAGGAGTCGTGCGGCAACTGCATGATCTTCAGCGGGCCGGCTAATATCAATGGACGCTGCGATAGCTGGTCGGCACGTTAGTAAGGTTCGAATGCCCCGCCTTGTCGCTTCCGGGTCTCCTCCTCGATCTTTACTCGCGATCATCGCTAGGGTGATGGCTCTTCTGGTGCTCGGTCCTCTTTCGTCTGTGCATGTACAGGCGGCAGATGACTCGGCTCGAGTTGAGGCCACCCGCTCATCGAGCGGCGTGCCAAATAATTCACCCGCGCTCACCACTAAGGCCGTCTCCGCAGTGGAAAGCGGTCGGTACCTTGCGCAGGCTGCGAACTGCGTCAGTTGTCATACAGCGAGTAACGGAAAACCGTTCGCCGGTGGCAAGGCGTTTGCGACAACTTACGGTTTTATCGGCAACGTCTATTCGAGCAACATCACGCCTGATCGCGAAACAGGGATTGGTTCGTGGACAGAAGCGGACTTCATCAGAGCGATGCGATTGGGTATCGCACCTGACGACAAACATTTGTTTCCCGCATTTCCGTACACCGCCTTCACCAAGCTCACCACGCCGGACATCAAGGCACTCTATGCCTATCTTCGAACCGTGCCGCCAGTGCGTGCCGTGCCACCCAGCAACAGCTTCTGGTTCCGGCAACGTTGGGCGGTAGGGCTGTGGAAGAAGCTTTACTTCAAGCCCGGTGCCGTTGCGCCGAAAGCAACAGAATCGGACGCCTGGAATCGCGGTTCCTATCTAGTAGAGGCGTTGGGGCATTGCAGCGCCTGCCACACGCCGCGCAATGTGCTGCTCGCTGAACGTAGCGACGCACATTTGATGGGCGGCGCGCAAATCGACGAAGTCGAGCCGGGAAAACACCGACGCTGGTCCGCGCCCAATCTGACCTCTGCAGAAAGCGGTTTGGGACCATGGTCAGCAGATGAACTGAAGAAGTATTTGAAGACGGGACATAGCCGTCGCGCCGGTGCGTTCGGTCCCATGAATGAGGTTATCGCCAACAGTCTGCAACACCTGACGAATACGGACATCGCGGCGATGGCGCTGTATCTGAAAAGTCTCGCGGCAAATGAGAACAGTCCTCGTGAGACGCTGAGCGAGGAGGCGCACGCGGCAGGGCAGGCGCTCTACGATGAGCACTGTGAGGAATGCCACTTATCGTCGGGGCGCGGCGGTTTCCGCAAGGCGCCGCCGGTGGCCGGCAACGCGATCGTGCAGGCGCAAGATGCGGCGTCTCTCATCAACGTCATTTTGTATGGCGCCACGCCCGCAGCAGACCTGCCCGCGTCATTCGACGCATGGGAAGACATGCCGGGATTCAAAGACGACATGACGGATGCAGAGGTGGCGCAACTCGTCAATTTTCTGCGCGCCAACTGGGGCAATCGAGGCGGCGCTGTGTTTGCCGACGACGTTGCACGGCAGCGGTAAACGCTCTCGATCCGCCCGCAGTCTTCGGGCCGACTATCTCAAAATTCGTTGATGCGACTGCCTTCCATGGTTGTCATTTCGACCGCAGGGAGAAATCTTTCTGTGATTCGGTAAATAGCGTGCATCTGACCTCGGAAGGTTTTCTCCCTGCGGTCGAAATGACAGATTTTTAGCGTCCACCCAATTTTGAGATAGGTTGTAGTTAGCCCGCTTACTTCTTCTTTTTTGTGCGATACGTGTCGTGACATCCCTTGCAATCAAATGCGGCAATCATCAGTTCCGCTACTTGAGCAACATCGCCGCTTTCACCAACCTTGGCCATCTCCTCGGATTTCTGCACGAACGTCTGCATGCGCTTCGAGAAGTCATCCCACTTCGACCACACCACCGGCTTCGATTCACCGCCGGGGACTTTCGCCTCGAAAGCCTTGAGCGCTGACTTGGCGCTGTAGACGATAGCTTTGGTCTGCAGCGCAAGCGTGTCAGGCGGAACCTGACCAGAGATAATCATGCCAAGCGCTACCGCTTGAGCATCCAGCTGCTTCATCGTGAGCTGCCGATAGGTGATGATGTCCTGATCGTCCGCGTGGGCGGTTTGATAAGCCGTCAGCGCGAGTATTGTCAGCAATAAAGCGGTCCGTGCTGGGGGAGAAAGCCATCTCGCTCTTGAATGTCGCGTAACATTAAAATCAAGCACTGATCGTCTCCACTGTTACAACAGGCTAAATAATAGTTTAGTTTGTGAGCAATTAAATTCAGGGTTTTGTGAACTTTGGTCAATGCCATTCGCGGGC
>JANMSB010000102.1:0-2093 GCA_031388915.1 Pseudomonadota bacterium
CGACGCAGGAGATTGTTCGTCTCATCCTGAGAGACCAAAAACCACACTAACGACGTCGATAGACGTCACGCCGATGGCCGATCTCAACTACCAGAATCACCACACGCTCATCCTGCACATCGCAGATCAGCCGATAGTCGCCGACCCGGAATTTCCAGAATTCCTTGAGCGAACCGACAAGGGCTTCACCGAGTTCACGCGGGTTGGCCATCACAGCAACCCGGTCTTCAAGGAAGGCGACGATGCGGTGTTGGACGGGCCTATCGAGTTTCTCGAGGCTGCGCAGCCCGCTCCTGGAAAATTCAATCTTCCAGGCCAAGTCGGCGCTTGACTTCCGGGAGCGGAATGGCGGATTTGCCTCGATCGCGCTTTTCAGCCTCAAGAGCAGCGCGGTAGTCCTCCACGTCCTCGAGGTAGCGTTCGATCAGATCGCGCACTAGATCGGCCACCGGCTTCTTACGGCGCCGAGCTTCACGGGCAAGCTCTGACCGCAGTTTCGGATCCAGCTCGAGCGAGAGCGCGCCCGTGCTGCCAATCGAAGAAGTCGAAGATCCGCCCATCTCGGAAACCCTCTGTTTTGACACCATGGGGGATTTTACACGACAGCGCCGCGACCCTGGAAAAGCTCAGGGCTCAGCTCGCTTCGCTGACCTGAATCGCAGGTTAACCATAGAGCAACAGAGACGGGAAAAAGGGCAACATCCAAAACGAAGCGGGTAACCAGAACAGTAGTGTTCCCACCTCCCACCAGCGTGGTATCCCGGTTCGTCTTTTCTGTGCCTCTGTGTCGTGGTTCAAGGTTTAACCAGAACCAAATAAAAAACGGGCGCCCGAAGGCGCCCGTTCGACACACTTGCTAAAACTGGCTTACGACAAATTAGAACGTGTGCTTGAGGTTGACGAGGAAGGCTTGGTGGTCTCGCCCGACTCCGCCCAGTGGTGCGCCGATCTGTATGTACGAGCCGGCACTATCGTTGTCGGTACGGCCATAGATGAACTGCAGTTGCGATTGCTTCGAAAGGTTGTGGAAGTAGCCGATGCCGAGCATCTTGGCGCCGGTGTTAGCAGCACTACCCGTGTTGGTCTTGCCTTCGTCAGCAATGCCGAGTTGCGCGCCAATGTAGCCGGACGGCAGGGCGTACTTCAAGCCAAACCACATTGCGTCCCGCTCGTAGGAGTTGACCGCGCCCGTAGCACCGTCGGTTTCATAGCTCAGCATTTCATAACGCAGATGCAAGCCGAGGTCACCGAACGCCCAGCCACCGCCGATTTGAATGGCGTCATCGCTGGAACCTGTGCCGCCGGCAAAACCGGCAGCCTTATTGGCGCCGAACATGTCGTCATGCTGTTCGTAAGCGACGTCGACATAGAAGGGCGCGCCTTCCGGTGCAAACTTGCCGCCTATCGACAGGATCTTCGGATCAGTACCAGCCACCGTCTTAAAGGCACTTAAACTGTAGTCCACTTCGAAGGTAAAGCCGCTCCAGTTCGGGCTTTCGTACCAAATCGTTTGCTCCGCACGGCGATAGAACCCTACACAGCCAGCCGCAGCCGTAGCCGCGCAGCCACGTTGCCCCACTTCAAACACAGTGCCCGCCCCAGGCGTACCGAGTATATTCAAATTGCCGCCCGTACCCATAGCGCCGTCTAGCGTATCCGCTTGATACATGTGACGCTCGTACACGTTTTCGTTCGTGCCCATTTTGAAGGCGCCCCAGGAGCCGGCAAACCCCAAGTAACTGTTGCGGTTGCCGATCGCACCACCAGCCAGCCCGGGGTGCGCGGACGACGTGCCGGAGATATCAAACTGGTAGTTAAAGATGACCTTATTGCCGTTGCCGATATCGTCCGTCGAGCTGAGGTTGAAGTTGCTGTACGAGGGGAACAGTTGGTTCGTCGTAAGGCCGGAATTACCGGCGCTGTCGGTGCCCGACTTGCCAGCTTGGACGCCCAGGTTGATGGCGCCGCTGATGGTCACATCGGCCATCGCGACCGGGGCGGCGAACAGGCCGGCCACCGCCACTGCGATAAGACTCTTCTTCATGCGATCTCCTTTTATGAGTTGCTTGATCCGGCAAGGCGCGTTAACTCGC
>JANMSB010000161.1:0-6356 GCA_031388915.1 Pseudomonadota bacterium
CGACTGCCCAATTTGCCCACCATCGACGAGATCACCAAGACACCGGTGAGTGGTCTGTGGGAAATCCGCATGGGCGCGGAAGTCATTTATAGCGATGAGCAGGGCAGCTTCGTCATCGAAGGCCAAATCATCGATACCCAGAAGCGCGTCAATCTCACCGAGGAGCGCATTACCAAGCTGACCGCCATTGATTTCGCCAAGCTGCCGCTGAAGGACGCTGTGGTGTGGAAGCAGGGCACGGGTGCGCGCAAGTTGGTGATCTTCGCCGATCCGAATTGCGGTTATTGCAAACGCTTCGAGCAAGAGCTGAATAACGTCAAGAACATCACGGTGTACACGTTCTTGCTGCCGATTCTCGGCGGCGACTCGCCGGAAAAGTCCAAGCAGATTTGGTGTGCCAAAGACAAGGGCAAGGTATGGCGCAACTGGATGGTCGATGGCACGCCGCCGCCGACGGTGGCCGGTCAATGCGACTCCGCGGCACTGACGCGCAATGTGGCGTTGGGGAAAAAGCATGCCGTTAACGGTACGCCCACGCTGGTGTTCGCGAATAGCGAGCGCATGGCCGGCATCATGAGTGCAGCGGACTTGGAGAAAAAGTTTGCCACGTTGTAAATACCGCGTAGTGGCGGCTGACACCGAATTTTTACGCACCGCCAGTAGGGTCGCGGCATTGGCTTACGTTTAACTCGGTAGCGCCTCACTGGAATGGTTTCCGGTGTTGGCCATTGCAGCTTGGCCAGGGGAGATTTACATGTCTGTGCGCAATACTCGTTCACTAGTGGTGTTGGCGACGGCGTTGTTCGCCGGTGCACAAGCACAGGCTTTCACCTTGCAGGAAGCTTCTATCGAAAGTATTCAAGCTGGCATTCGCTCTGGCGAAGTCACCTGTAAGCAAGTGGTGGAGGGCTACCTTACGCGCGCCAAAGCTTATAACGGTGTGTGCACCAAGCTGATTACTAAGGATGGCGCGAAGATCCCAAGCGCACTGGGAACCGTGCGCGCCGGTTCACCGATTAAATTTCCCACCGAGACCATTACGCTTAGCAAGCACGTTCCTGACTTCGATAAGTACACCGGATTGGTTCCGGACTATGGCCGCATGGAACCCACCATGTCCGATCCGTCGGTCAAGCAGCAGTACGGCATGATCGCCGGAATCCCCAATGCGGGTCAGCTGAATACGTTGGAAGTAATGAATATTCGCGGCGAGCGTTCGGTCACGTGTAAGGGCAAGTTCGACGCGGCGCCGGGAACACCGTTGCCTGCCGGTGCGCCGGCAGTGTGCGAAAAATTCCGGCAGCAACCAGATGCGTTGGAATACGCCGCCGAACTCGACAAGAAGTACGGCAAGAACTTCGATACCAAGGCGATGCCGATGTACTGCACGCCGATGTCGTTCAAGAGCATCTATGACGCCACGGACATGCGCACCACGGCCGGCGCCGATGTTAACTATGCGATGGACGCGCCACCCAAGGATTCCACGCTGGTCGCTCGGCTACGCAGTGCCGGCGCAATCGTTTATGCCATGGCGCATGAATCGGAATACAACGCCGGTAGCGGCGATCCGGGTGGCGATGCGAAAGTTGAGCACCCAACCATCGGCTCCGGCGGCGCGCGCGAAACCTGGGGTGGCACGACCTGTAATCCCTACGATACCGAACGCGTCACTAGTGGTTCGAGCGGCGGCTCGGGCGTTTCCGTTGCGGCCAACTTGGTGGTGTGCTCGATTTGCGAAACCACCGGCGGTTCATGCCGCGGCCCGGCGAATTATCAAGGCGTGGCTCTGTTCGTGCCGACCAAGGGCATGATTTCTTTCGGTGGCTCCATCGGCGCCAATCCTTATCAGGATCGTCCCGGCATTACCTGTCGTTCGATGAAGGATGCCGCCATTGTGATGGACGCCTTCCGCGACAAGCAGACTGGCAAGTACTTCGATGAGCGCGATGTGTACTCGGCGCTGCCGCGTGTAACAGCTACCAAGACATCGTATGTCAGCGCGCTCGCGCCCGCGACATCCAAGCCGCTGGCCGGTATGCGCATCGGTGTGATCCGTGCGTTGATGCTAAAGGACTCCCCGGCAGATACCGCGGTGAGCGACGGCATCAACAAAGAACTGAAAGTGCTTAAGGACCTGGGCGCGGAGCTGGTGGAGGATATCGATCCGAAGTATCCGGACGATCCGTCTATTCCGAACATGGCCTTTAGCTTCAACGAGGCCTTCGCCGAACTGCTGCCCTTCCACATGCCGGAAATCTTCTCGTGGAAAAAGGATGGCAAGCCGGAATTCGCAGTGCCGGGTTGGGATGTCACCAGCCGCAAGTACTTGGTCGCGCTGTCGGCGCATAAGGCGCCGCTGCCGGCCAATATGAATTTCAACCGCGTGTTCGCCAATCCGCCGACCGATCCGGATGCAGTGAGCGGCTACACCTTTGCCTTCCAGTTCGGTCAATACCTCGCGTTGCGTGGCGACAGCCGTGTGTACGACTGGCAAACCTTGAATGCCAACGCCAAGTACCACAGCGATTCGCGGCGTGCGGCAATGAAGAACTGGGAGAACAAGGAGATGGATATCCGCACCAACGCCATCACCTACACCATGAAGCGCCGCGACACGCTGCGCATGGCGATGATTAAGGTGCTTGAGCAGAACAAGATCGATGTGTTCGTCAATCCGGTGAACCTGACGTTGCAGGGCAAGCTCGGTGGCGCTTCGGTACAGGGCGGTGGTGGCGGTGGCGGCCCTGCCTTCGGCTACGGCGCGATGCTCGGTATTCCAGAAGCCTTTGTGCCGGCGGGATTCGCCGAGAGTATCTACGACCTGAAGTTTTCGCTTAGCAAGGACGGAAAGAAGTACGAAGCAGTAGAAAGTACCGAGCCAACCAAGCTCGGTGGTATTGGCCTGCCGTACAACATCGCGTTCTGGGCCGAGCCCGGCCAAGAGTCAATGTTGTTGAAAGTGGCTTCTGCGTATGAAACAGCGACGCAACATCGTAAAGCGCCGCCTGGATTCGGCCCCGTGAAAGGTGGGCTGTAAGCGGAGTCATGCAAGACAGGTAAGTTTGAACAAGCAAGAAGAAAGATTCAGTACAACCCTGTGTCATGAACGAAGACAACCGGGCCGACACAGGCCCGGTATTCACGGCACACGATCAACATAGTTTGCAGGAGACTTGTATGTCAGTGCGTTTAGTAGTCCGTACGTCGATTGTGTTGGCTACGGCACTGTGTGCTTTCGGCACTCAAGCGCAGGCCTTTAGTCTGCAAGAAACCAGCATCGAGAATATTCATAGCGGCATTCGCGCCGGCGAGGTGACCTGTAAGCAGATCGTTGAAGCTTATGTGGCGCGTGCTAAAGCCTACAACGGCGTGTGCACCAAGCTGGTGACGGCCGATGGCGCGGCAGCGCCCACTGCAGCGGGTACCGTGCGTGGTGGCGTTGCGGTGAAATTTCCCACCGAGACGGTGGCTATTACCAAACTCATTCCCGACTTCGATAAGTACAAGGGCTTGAAGCCGGACTATGGACGCATGGAGCCGACTATGTCCGATCCTTCCGTGCAGAATCAGTACGGCATGGTGGCCGGTATTCCAAACGCCAAACAAGTGAACGGGCTCGATACGATTAATCTGCGTGGCGAGCGATCAGTCACTTGCAAGGGCAAGTTCGATGCGCATCCTTCCACGGGGCCGTTGCCGAAAGATGCTCCAGCCGAGTGCGAAAAATTCCGCCAATATCCTGATGCAGTGGAGTACGCGGCAGAGCTCGATAAAAAGTACGGCAAGAACCCCGATACCAAAGCCATGCCGTTGTATTGCACACCCATATCTTTCAAAGCGATTTACGATACTAAAGATATGCGCTCCACGGGCGGCGGCGACGTGAAGTACGCCATGGACGCTGCGCCGGTTGATTCCACTCTCGTCAGCCGACTACGTAGCGCTGGCGCAATCATCTATGCGCATGCGCTCAACTCCGAATACAACGGCGGCAGTGGTGATCCGGGTGGTGATGCGAAGGTAACGCGGCCATCGATTGGCGCTGGTGGTGCACGTGAAACCTGGGGCGGTACGACTTGCAACCCCTACGACACCGAACGCGAAACCGGCGGATCGAGCGGCGGCTCCGGCAGTTCCGTTGCGGCCAACTTGGTGGTGTGTTCTATCTGCGAAACCACCGGCGGTTCTTGCCGCAGCCCCGGCACTCACAACGGCACAGCATTGGTCGTTCCCACCAAGGGCATGATTTCCTTCGGTGGCGCCATCGGCGCCAATCCTTATCAAGACCGTCCCGGCATTAATTGCAAATCAGTCAAGGATGCCGCCACGGTGTTGGATGCGTTCCGCGACAAAGAGACGGGCAAGTACTTCGATGCGCGCGATCCCTATACCGCATTGCCGCGTGTCATTGCTTCCAAGACCTCGTATGTGAGTGCATTGACACCGCCCGGCAAGACCAAGCCCTTGGCGGGTATGCGCATCGGTGTAGTGCGAGAGTTGATGGTCAAGCACACCCCCAGCGATGGCCCGATCATCGATGGCATCAACCGCGAGCTGAAGGTGCTGAAGGAGTTAGGCGCCGAGCTGGTGGAAACAGTCGATCCGCAATACCCGGATGATCCTTCAATTCCCAACATGAGCTTCGGCTTCCAAGAAGCCATGGCGGAAGTCATTCCCTTCCACATGCCCGAAGTGCTGTCATGGAAAAAAGATGGCAAGCCGGAGTTTTCAGTGCCGGGCTATGATGTGACCAGTCGTGATTACCTGGTGAAAGCTTACAATCACAAGGCCCCTTGGCCGGCGAACTTGAATCTCCGGCGCATCTTTGGCAATGCTCCGTCCGGAGAAGACGATGTGTCCGGTTACGAGTTCAGCTTCAACTTTGCGCAGTACTTAAACGCGCGTGGTGACAGCCGCGTCTATGACTGGGCGACCTTGAACGCCAACGCCAAGTACTTCAGTAACGCCAAACTTGCGGCCGCGACCAATTGGGCGAACAAGGCGATTGATAGCCGCACCTATGAGACCACCTTCACTATGAAGCGGCGCGATGCGATGCGCATGGTCATTATCAAGGTGCTGGAACAGAACAAGATCGATGTGTTCGTCAACCCGCCGCTGTCCACGCCGCAGGCCAAGATCGGCGGCGCCGCCGAGCCCAATCGCGAACTGCGGTCTGGATTCGGCTATGGCGCCAGACTTGGCACTCCCGAAGTATTCGTGCCGGCAGGCTTTATTGATACTGTTTACGAGCCCACCTTCGTGCTCAGCAAGGATGGCACCAAGTACGACACCGTTGCCGGAACCAAGCCCACCAAACTCACCAGCCCGCTGCCGTACAACATTGCTTTCTGGGCCGAGCCCGGCCAGGAATCCTTGTTGTTGAAAGTGGCCTCGGCGTATGAAGCGGCGACGCATCATCGCAAAGCGCCGCCTGCGTTCGGTCCGCTGCAAGGTGAACCGTAATCAAAACGTGCGACTACAGAGGTAACAACGGACGACTTAGCATGGGCGTTATAGGTACCTGGAGCGCCATGCGAAGACTAGGTCTAAAAAGAGTAGGCTTGCACTGTGTTGCTGGCGCAGTGATGTTGCTGGTACAGCAGGTCAGCGCACAGACAACGCCAACTTACATTGCAGCGGCAGTCGCCGACCCAAGTCGTCCGGATACGGATCGCCAGCGGGATGCAGGGCGTAAGCCCGCCGAGGTCATTGCGTTTTCAGGACTCAAGCCCGGTGACAAGGTGGTGGACTTCATCCCGGGTAGGGGATACTTCACAAAAATATTTTGCAAAATAGTCGGCGACGTTGGCCGCGTGTATGCGATCTCACTACCGCGCAACCCACCAGCAGGCGCGGCGGCCTCTAGCGCATCATCATCCGTTAGTGCCGCAGGTTCGTCCGGCCAAGCTTGCACCAATGTCACTACGATTGAGCTGCGCTCCAAGAACTACCCCGCACCGGAACTGTATTCGTCGAGCGATGATCCAGGCGCGGTTTATGAGTATTTGACGACGCGCCCGGCGGCGGAAAGTTTTGCTGCGCCGGAGCCACTTGATGTGATCTGGACTTCAGAGAATTATCATGACCTGCACAACAAGGGCTCTGGCTCGCCGGATATGTTGTTAGTCAACAAGGCGTTGTTCAAAGCGCTGAAACCGGGCGGCGTGTTAATGATCGAGGATCACGTCGCAGTATCCGGTTCTGGTGCGCGCGATACCAATACCTTGCATCGCATTGACCCCGAGCAGGTCAAGCAAGAAGTCACTGCGGCCGGATTCATTTTCGTCGGCGAGAGTACGGTGCTGCGTAATGCAGACGATCCGCACAACGCCAGAGCCCACGAGATGCAC
>JANMSB010000187.1:0-5213 GCA_031388915.1 Pseudomonadota bacterium
CAACCTTGGTGTAATGCAGCCCGGTGTGGGCGACTGCCAACAAACGACGCGCTTGATCCAGCAAGGTAGACATGGGTAGTTCCTTCAATTTACGGAGTGCCTATCCAGCCACAAGCCGATGACAGTTCCAAGTACAATGCGTGGCCTCAATGCCAAAGACAGAGCCCACCGCCGACCGTCTTGCCCGCAATGGCGTCACTGCCGTCAGCGTCGCCTTTTTGATTTGGGGTTTGTTGCCGCTGTATCTCAAACCGTTGATCGAGGTGCCTGCGTTACAGATTGCTGCCTGGCGTTATCTCATGGGCTGTGTGGTAGTGGTTACCTGGGTGGCTTGGCGTAGGGAGTTGTCCCAAGTATGGCGGGCGTTTGCCACGCCTCGGCTGCTGGCGCGCTTGGCCCTGACCTCTGCGTTACTGGCCAGCAATTGGACCTTGTATGCCTGGGGCATAGCGCATGGACAGGTATTACTCACCAGCCTGGGTTACTTCATCAACCCATTGGTGAATGTCTTATTGGGCGTAGTGGTGTTGTCGGAACGCCTGAATCGCGCGCAATGGACCGCGGTCGCGTTGGCCACCGGCGCGGTGTTGGCGCTAACGCTGCAAACCGGTGAGTTGCCATGGATTGCGTTGGCGTTAGCAGCCACGTTCAGCCTGTACGGCCTGTTGCGCAAGACCGCTGCCGCTGCACCACTCACCGGCCTGGCCGTCGAAACGCTCTTGGTGTGTCCGTTAGCCGGCGTGTACTTGCTATTCACTCAAGCACAAAACCTCACCCTCCATTACTCGCCGCTCATGATGGTGTTATTGGCCGGCTCGGGCATCATGACCATCGTGCCGCTGGCGCTGTTCAACTACGGCGCGCAACGCATCAACTATGCAACCGTGGGCATGCTGCAATATATCGGTCCAACCTTGCAGTTCCTGACCGGCGTCTTCATTTATAAAGAAGCCCTGTCGGACGCCCGTTTGCTGTGCTTCGGCCTGATTTGGGTGGCGCTGGCGATTTATGCCGGCGATAGTTTGTGGCGGTCGCGCGTCCTGCGCCAACCGCAATAGGCTATGTTCTATTCCGCGCGTCGCATGGTGGTGATGATCTCCGGTTTTTCCAGCATCTGGCCTTTCATGATGCCTTCGCCTGCAGTAGCTGAACGCGGCTGTTCAAGAATGGCGCGAATCACCTCCATGCCGTCGATGACGCGACCGAATACGGCATAACCCAGTGTGTCGCCTTCGCCAGTAAGTTGAGCATCTAATGCCGGCAAATCGCCCAGTACAATGAAAAACTCCGCCGTTGCCGTACCCGGCTCCAGTCGTGCCATGGAAATCGCACCACTGATATGACTCAAGCCCGTGACCGTAGTCGGTTCGTGTGCAATCGGCTTCAACACTTTCTTGGGATCGCCGCGCGGCCCAGCCTGCACCAACCCATAGTTACCTGCTTCATCCATGTTGAAAGCGCGATAAAAACCAATGCCATCCAACCGCTGCTGATCGACATAGCGTAGAAAGTTTCCCGCTGTGATCGGCGCGCGCTCCTTCTCGATCAACAGCAGAATCGGTCCCAGATTGGTTTGCAATAAAACCTTGACGGTTTCCGGCGCTGGCACGGTAGTCGCCATTGTCTCGGCAGCAACAGGACGCGCGCCTTCCTGCGCCATGACTGAAGCAGAAGCCAACGCCCATAAGGCGACGATGAATTTGAAACGATGCGCCATGCCGCGATTGTAGCGCGCGCTAAGGCTGCCACCGCCCATGGTTGCCATTTCGACCGGAGGGTGAAATCTTTCCGTTGCCCGTGCTTTCGAGGTCAGACGGATTTCTCCCTCCGGTCGAAATGACAGACTGTTAGCGCCCGCCTAATGTTGAGATAGGCCGTAGCAATGCAATCCTCCTCCGTCACTAAACGAAAGAGGACCGCGTTTCACCAACTACTTCTTGCGCTTGGCAGCCTTTTTCTTGGCCACCTTGGTCTTCTTTGTCGGCGACTTCTTAACCATCATCTTTTTCTTGGCTGACTTTTTCTTGGTCGCCGGTTTCTTAGTGACTTTCTTGCTGACCTTCTTGCTGAGTTTCTTACTGGCCTTTTTGGCCGACTTCTTCTTGGCAACTTTCTTGACTGGCTTCGTGGCTGTCACTTTCTTCTTGGTCGCTTTCTTTTTGATGGCTTTCTTCTTGTTGGACTTTTTCTTACTGGCTTTCTTCACCGTCACTGTGGTACTCGCCGCCGCCTTGCTCGCAGGCGACGCGGTCGCTGCCATCGGCGCGGAAGACACCACGGCGTGCATGCCACCTTGAGGATCGGCGAGTTGCACGATCCAACTGCCGCCAGGCACTTGCATCGGTCCGTTGAGCACTTTGCCGCCAGCCTTGGCCGCAACCTTGGCCACCTTGCGAGCGTCCGCCACCTCGGCATAACAACACCACGCCGCAGGCATAGTCGGTGGCTTATTGAACATGCCACCCAACGGATGACCGTTCAGACCAAACATGAAATAAATACCCATCTCACCCATGTCGTGTTCGCCGGCTTTCTCCCAGCCGAACAGCGCCTGATAAAACGCAAATGCGGCTTGGTAATCGGTGGTTGCTAACTCCTGCCAGGCGAAGTCGCCCAACTGGGGCTTGCTAGTGGGCATCGCTTTGGGTGACCAATGCACGCCAAAGGCCGCACCTTGGGGATCGGCCAACACCGAGTAGCGTCCCGCATTGGGAATGTCCGTCACCGGCGTAATAACCTTGCCGCCCAATTTCTGCGCCAGTTGCACAGTGGCTTCGATATCCGTAGTGCCCACATACGGCAGCCAGTATGGCGTGGCCGGTCCGGCAGGTAGCGCCACCACACCACCCATCGGCCCACGCTTCGCCACCCACATCTGGTAGTTGGCGTCGAAGGCTTGCGTCTTCCAGCCAACGACCTTTTTGTAATAGGCAACCGCAGCAGGCACATCGCCAGTCATGAGTTCGTGCCAGACAAAATTTCCGCGAACAGTAGGCTCAGTCATAGTGATCTCCCTAAGCAGTGGACTGGGGTGACAAGTGAAAGACGCGCAGCGCTGGGAACACCCTGCTGATGTTGATCATTGTTGAGGGGACTGTACGCTGCAACGGACGCCCGGGCCAAGCAATCTCTATGCGAACGATACGTTAGGGAACCTCTGATTAATTGGGTATTTGTCATTTCGACCAACGGGAGAAATCTTGCATGTGTTTGATACTCAAAACCTTCAAGCGAAGAAAGATTTCTCCCTGCGGTCGAAATGACAATTAATCAGAGGTTCCTTAGTTAACGGCGCACATAAGTTGTGAGCCAATGCCGAGGATATTGGCAGGAAGCAACAGCGCCTGTTTGTCGCTCCGCACTGTGAGGATATTCACCGGCGTTTCGAGTATCCGCCCTTTCATGGTGCCTGTGCCTGCAGTGGCCGAATGTGGTTGCTCGAATATCGCGCGAATCACATCCATGACTTCGATAACGCGCCCGAACAGTGCATAGCCTTGATTGCCGCCTAAAGTATTCGGCTGCGCATTCATGTTGATCAAATTGCTCAACAAGATGAAGAACTCCATCGCCGCGGTTCCCGGATCGAGCCGCGCCATGGAAATCGCACCGCTGATGTGTTCGGTGTCGAACATACAACCCAGCGCAACTTTGCTTCAATTGCCTCGTCCGCGACATGGCTGTCAACTTCATTCGCAACGTTGCAACGAAGCTTGATAGGAAACAGCACGTCGAAACGGAGAGGAATATGAGACATTCCACTTGTCATGCAGCGCTTTCTATTGCAAACGCAGAACCCGTTGTCGCTGCGGATATCGTATCCGTAGAAAAGTTGGCGCATGGGCGCCACATTGAACTGCCCCGAGTAACCGCCATTGTTGTCACCTATCAGTCAGCTGATACGCTGAAAGCGACCATTGCCGCAACACGTCGATGCAACGAGGCGCGAGTGATGGACTGTATCTTTATAGACAACGGGAGCAATGACGGCACTCCCGAGATACTGCGCCACGAGTCAAGCTGGGCGGACATCACGCTGACGGGCAGAAATGTCGGCTTCGGGCGCAGTTGCAACATTGGATTGGCAAAAGTGACGGCCCCCTACACACTGTTTCTCAACCCGGATGCCGTGATTGAACCAGAGGCTATTCGAGGGATGGTTGAATTCCTGGACGCCAACCCCCGTGTAGGTATCGTGGGTCCCGCTACCCGCTTCGGCGACACGGGAGGACCAACATGTTATGAAGTGACCAGCGCGCTGCCTACACCCTGGAGCATGGTAAGGGCCGTGATCCCGCTTTATGGGAATCGGGGCGCCCTTCATCAAATTGTTCCCGGGTCCGAACCTTTTAAAACGGGATGGGTGTGTGGCGCTGTGATGATGATTCGAACCGAGCTTGCTCTGAGCATGGGCGGATTTGATCCCCGATTTTTTCTGTATTCTGAGGAAATCGATCTCTGTCTTCGCGCCGCCGAGTTGGGTTTTGAGACCTGGGCACTGGGTACGGTGACGGCACGCCACATTGGTGGCGCCAGCTCGATCACTGACACCACTAAGAAATCGGGATGCATCGCCAAGCACTACTATCAAAGCCGACGCTATTACATGATTAAGCATCATGGCTGGATTGCCGCTACGGTTGCCGAGATTGTTGAGTTCGGATTTTTATGCCTTATCGCGTTAGCGGACTTATTGCGAGGCAGGGGGTTGTCCCGTCTGCTTCCACGGTTGCAGGCCGCGTTGTTTAGCCAGCCGGCGAAAGACTTTGAGGAGAGGAACACCAGACATCCTGCTGCTACGCAAATCCCATCGCACCCATCGTCCTGATTTGCCAAGACTTGCGCAGGCAATGGGCGTATCGGTCTGTTCCCTTACTACCGCTTTACAGACTTCAGCAAACTGACATGCTGGAAAGTGCGACTGAAACTGTCAACGCCAGCTTCTAGATGCGAGCGAAATTTTCTAGCAATGCGCAACGAGCGATCATTGTCCGCATGGATCATCGAGACCCACCGGGCAATCTGAGCGTCGCAAGCACATAGTCGATACGCCGCGCACCGCTTGCAACCAGCCATGTGATTCGGCCGGTGACCGCGGACGTCCATGGCCTATATAACGCGCCACTTCAGGATCGGAGTGAATCCGCACCAGACAGTCGAGATCGCCTGCGGTCATCCTGCGCAATCGCAAACGTTGGGTTTCGATTGAATCC
>JANMSB010000222.1:0-7969 GCA_031388915.1 Pseudomonadota bacterium
CCCGCTTCGAGCAACGTGTATTCGTCCTCATAGTGGCCAAAGATCATCGCCACGTTGTCGGCGTTGGACAGTCGGTTGATTTCGAAGACTCCGAGCCGCGCTCTTGCGTGATCGCCTTCGACATCGATCAGTCCGGTATCGCACTTTTGATGCAAGAAGCTGTAGGCCGTGACAGTCCGGCGCATGCCTTCGACAATGGCTTCGCGCCCGACGCGTTCCGCTCCACCGGCAATCTGGACGCGGGCATCGGGTGCGAACAGTGTGCCGGCCACGTCCGCGTCGCGCCTGCTGGCCGCATCGGCATAGATGGAAATCAGCCGCCGGATAGCGCGCTCTGCGGCCAGTGTGGCGAGCAAGGTATCAGTCATAGCGTCCTCCTTCTGCAAACTGTTGCGGTGCGATCATAGTGAACGATTGCGGGTGCTGCGTAGAATAATCTTGAAGTAGCTCCCCGCAAGACTGCATACAATGATCAATTCCGACTGTCAGGAATCGCCCATGCACGCCGACGAACTACATCGACCGCTGTTTGTTCCTGACCTGCTGGTCAATGCGCTCAGTCATAACGCCGACCGGCCGATGCTGCAACTATTGGGTGGGCGCACACTTAACGTCGGCGAGGTGCGCGATGCGTGCAGTCAGTTTGTGCAGGCGCTACGGAGTGTGGGTGTCGGCGCCGGCACGCGCGTTGGTTTGCTGTCCAGTAATCGACCCGAAGTGTTACATGTCAGCAATGCCTTGCAGTTGCTCGCGGCCACCGCCGTGCCTATGCATCCGCTCGGCGCATTAGCCGATCATCTGCACGTGGTGACCGATGCCGAAGTCGAGATGCTGATTTTTGATGCGCAACGTTACGGTGAACGCGCGACGGAATTGGCGCAGCGTGCCCCGGGGTTGCGACTGATGGCCTTCGGGTCGAGCCCGTGGGGCGAGGATTTATGCAAACTGGCGGCGACCTTTACTCCCGCACCGCTTGTTGCACCGAGAGTTGGACCGCACGATGTGATGCGTTTGGGGTATTCCGGCGGCACCACCGGTAAACCAAAAAGTTTGGCGAGTTGTCATCGCACCGGCTTTGCCATCTTGTCGATCATGATGGCGGAGTGGGAATGGCCGAACCCGCCGCGTTTTCTGTCTTGTACGCCGCTCAGTCACGCTGGCGCTGCGATGTTTCTGCCGACCTTGATGAAGGGCGGCACGATGCTGGTGTTGCCCAGCTTCGATCCGGTAGCGGTGATGCAAGCGATTCAGGAACACCGTATCAACTGCGTGATGCTGGTGCCGACCATGATTTATGCGCTGCTCGATCATCCCAGATTCGATGAGTTCGATCTGTCGAGCTTGGAGACAGTGTTTTACGGCGCGTCCGCTATTTCGCCAACCCGTTTGCAGGAAGCCATCAAACGCATCGGGCCGGTGTTCTTCCAGTTCTATGGTCAAGCTGAAGCACCGATGGCGATTACCCACTTGCGTAAATCCGAACACGACGTGAACGATCTGCGCCGCCTTGCCAGTTGCGGGCGGCCTTCGCCGTGGGTGCATGTGGAATTGCTTGATGCCAACAACCGTCCCGTCGCTGATGGTGAGCCCGGAGAAATTTGTGTGCGCGGGCCGTTGGTGATGGATGGCTATCGCAACAACCCTGAGTTAACGCAGGAGGTTTTTACCGGCGGTTGGCTGCATACCGGCGATGTGGCGATGCGTGATCCCGGTGGTTTCCTGCGCATCATCGATCGCACCAAGGACATGATCGTGAGCGGCGGCTTCAATATATATCCGCGCGAAATTGAGGACATCCTGAGCCAACATCCAGCGGTATCTCAAGTCGCGGTGATTGGCGTGGCGCATCCCAAGTGGGGCGAAGCGGTCACGGCACTGGTGGTGTTGCGTCCCGGACAAACCGCCACAGCGGAGCAACTGATCGCCATGGTCGCGCAGCATAAGGGATCATTTCAAGCGCCCAAGAGCGTCGAGTTCATCGATGCCATTCCCCAAACCGCGCTGGGAAAACCCGACAAGAAAGCGCTGCGTGCGAAGTACCAGCAGGCCCAGAGAGGTTGAATAGTCATTGCGGATCGCTGTCGATGCGTGGCTGTTGACCGGCTGCCTGGTCCGCGGGGCGGCGCCGACTTGTCGGCACCTAAGATAGGGGTTACTATCTTCGGCGTCTCCCGAATGGCATAACTAGAAATAGCAGGCGGAGGTTCGGGACGACAGGATCTCTAACGCTGAGCGAGCGGGGGTTTAGGCATGCCGGGATTCATGAAAAGGCCGAGTGCAGCATTCAATCCGGCGGATGGCCTGTTGCGGATCGAACAGTTCCAGATGGCCTATGCCACTAACGACATAGACCGCGCCTGTGCGCTGTTCAAAGATCGTTTCGGCATCAAGGAATTCCGGCGGCTGGAGGGGCAAACGCCCACTGGCGGCCACATGCGGATCGAACTGGCTTGGGTCGGTAGCATCATGTACGAAGTGCTGACGGCAAGCGGGCCGGGGTCGGAACTCTATATGGAGCGGCTGCCCGTTGGCGAGTTCGCGATCAAGCATCACCATCTGGGCTTTCTCATCCACGATGAGGCGCAATGGAACGCACTGCAAAAAACAATCACCGCTAGCGGCGGGTCGATACGCTTCAGCAATAACATCCCGGGCTTCATGCGCTACTGCTTTGTAGACGTACCGGAACTCGGCCATTTTTTTGAATATATCTGGGCTGAACCGGCAGGGGTTGCCTTTTTCGAAGCCGTGCCCGCCAACTGAAATGAGCAACAACGACATGAGCACTAAGATCGGGCCGACCATCCTCGAACATCTCACTGATCTTGAAAAGGCGGTGGATGAGATCGCCAATACCTGGCGCCCCAACGATCCGCAGTATCGCGCCGACATTTATCGACAGATCATGATGAATCTGTCTTATTCCTATTTCGCTTATTTCCACGCCGATGCCGAACACCCCGACTGGTCGCCACTGTGGAATCCGGTTTACACGCATCAACCCAATCCCGACGACATCTACCTCTATAGTCCGATCCGAGGGGATCTCAAGTATCTAGTCAAAGGCAATCGCGGCACCGTCAGCCGATTGATCTTCTCGACACAACATGGCCTGTCTGGCCTGGTCAACGACCTGTCCGATATTTATGACAACAAACTGATAGATGACCGCAGCATCGAGATTGGTCCAGATGGCGAGTTCGAAATTTTATTCAGCGCCACCCGTCCGGAAGGACACACGGGCAATTGGGCCGAGATCAGTCCACGTGCGGATGTCATGATGATCCGCTATCGAATGGTGGACTGGGTCAAGGAGCGTGACCCGCAGCTGACTATCGAGTGTCTGGATCCGGTGCCGCTAAAACGGCGCCTGAATCCCGACGAAATCGCCGCACGCATTCATCTCATGGCCGGTTTTCCGTTACGCCTGAGCAAGTCATTTCTGAAGATGCAGAATGAAATCAAACAGCGCGTTGGCGTGAACACGTTTGAGTTCATACGCTATGACGGCTTCGCGATACAGACTTATTGGCCGGCCGTGTTCGAACTCGAAGAGGGCGAAGCGCTGATTATCGAGACTGAGCTGCCAGCCGTCAGACCCTATTGGAACATTCAGCTCAACGATCCGTATTTCGGCACAGTGGAATACGTTTATCGGCTCAGCAGCATCAACGCCGCAACGGCGCAAATCAGCTCGGATGGCAAGCTGCGCGCGGTGGTTGCATTGGAGGATCCCGGTGTACCGAACTGGTTGGATCCGGGTGGGTTCAAGCAAGGGACGATCTATGGCCGTTGGTATGACTGCGACACGCGACCCCATCCGAGTCTCAAGCGCGTGAAGCTCGCCGAGCTGCGTGACTATCTTCCGCCGGACACACCGAAGGTGACGCTGGAAGAGCGGGCGGAGCAGTTGCGCGCCCGAGTACGCGCAGCGCAACGTCGGCGTAGATGGTAAGCAAGAGGTATTAGAGCCATGTCCGGAATAGAAGATAGATTTACGCCGCCAGAACGCTTTGCCGAGGCGATCGACCAGTTGCATGAACTGGTCGCGCAGCAGGTGGGCGCCGACGATTTTGGTCCGACTGATTACTTGCCGGGACTCAAGGTGCTGCTGCAGTCGATGGACTATGACCCGCATTTCAGCGAGCAAGGCAAGCGCGCCGCCTGGGGCGAGGTGATCAACGCGCTGTCCGGCCGGGCGCACGCATACAAGTCCATGGCGGCGAATCCCGGCTTTGACCGGCAGGCCATTATCAAACCGATTGTGATCACCGGTGTGCCGCGCACGGGCACCACGGCGTTGCACAAGTTGATGGCGGTCGATCCACAGTTTCAGGGCTTGCAGACTTGGCTGGTGGGTGCGCCCATGCCGCGCCCGCCGCGCGATACGTGGGCGAGTCATCCGCAGTTCCAGAAAACAGTCGCACAGTTGGCGAAGCGCTATGAAGCGACACCGGGCAAGCGCGCGGCACATCTCATGGTGGCGGAAGAGGTCGATGAATGCATGCTCATCCTGCGGCAGAGCTTCGTATCGAATATCTGGAGCTGCGTTTGGTCGGCCGCAACCTATGACGCCTGGTGGCAATGCCAGAGCGAATTAGCGTCCTACCAATACTTTGCCCGCACCTTGCAGTTGATTGGCAGCAACGAACCGGAGAAGCGTTGGCTGCTCAAGAATCCCGGCCACATCGCCAATCTCGATCTGCTGTTCGCGGTGTTTCCCGATGCCCTGGTGATCCAGACCCATCGCGATCCGGCCAAGGCCGTGCCGTCGCTGTGCGGGTTGCTCATGTTGCTGCACTCGACGATGGAGGCAGGCCGAAATCAGCAGCGCGCACACAATATGCTGGCCCGCGAGACCGCAAAATGGGCGGCGGCGGTGCGCGATGCGGAACCCATCCGTCAGGCGCATCGGGGCCAGATTCTGGATGTCATCCACAGCGACTTCCATCGCGCGCCGCTGCGCACCATCGAGCAAATATATAAGTTTGCGGGTGTCGAGCTGAAACCCGAGGTGGTCGCAGCCATGGAGGAGCGCATCGATGATGATCCCGAACGCAAGCATGGCGTGCATCGCTATGACATCGCCGACTTCGGGCTCAGCGAAGCCGAAATTCGCGAGCGCTTTGGCGACTATATGGTTCAGTTCGATCTGGTGTAGTAGTGCATCACGCTATCTGGCACTAAAGAGTGTGGACGTGCTGCTGATATTCGGAACGCTTCGACTCCGCTCAGCGACCGGAACAATGCACTCCGGTCGCTGAGCGGAGTCGAAGCGTCGTACACTCGTTCAAATTTGCGTTGACCAAAATGGCTGGCGAGAGTGATGCCCAAAGCTAGAGCCGCGACAGGGGATTCAAAATGAAAGCAATTGTGTATGCCGGATCGGGCAAGCCGCTCACGTTGGAAACCGTGCCCGATCCCACACCCGGCGCTGACGACGTCATCGTCAAGGTGCATCGTTGCGGCATTTGCGGCACCGACCTGCATATGACTCAAGGCCACCAGTGGGATTTTCCTGCCGGGTGCATACCGGGCCATGAATATGCAGGCGAGATTGTCGAAGTCGGCGCCAACGTGACTGGCTACAAGATAGGCGACCGGATCACCGCATTGCCCTCCACCGGCTGCGGTCATTGCGAAGCCTGTAAGCGCGGCAACTTGGCCCTGTGTCACTACGCACCCGGCGTTATGGGCGGCTATGCCGAATACATGCGCATTCCGACCAGCGTGGCAATCAAGCTGCCGAGCACTATTTCACTGGCGGATGGGGCACTCGTTGAGCCTTTGGCTATCGGGCTATATGGCGTAAGGATGTCGCACATCCAGCCGGGGGACCGTGTCCTGATCCTGGGTGCGGGTTCGGTGGCGCTATGCGCCATCTATTGGGCTCGGCGTCTGGGCGCGAGCAAGATTGTTGCCATGTCGCGCTCCAAACGCCGCGAGACCATGGCGCTGGACATGGGCGCAGATGCCTTGGTCCTATTTGGCGATAACGAAGTCGGCGAAGTGGTCGAGGCGCTCGGCGGCCCACCGGATATCGTGTTTGAATGTATCGGTAACCCCGGCTTCCTGGCCAAGGCCATTCAGCACGCGCGCGTGTTCGGCCAAGTGATCTCCATGGGTTTCTGCACCTCGCCCGATCCAATCGTGCCTGCCATGCCGGGTTTCAAGGGTGTCTCGCTGCTGTTCCCCGTCGGCTATACGCTGAAAGATTTTCACCATGTCGCCGATGTGATGGATGCGGGCCACGCCGATCCAAAGATGCTCATCAGTTCGGTGGTCTCACTGGCCGACTTGCCAGCCAAGTTCGAACAGCTGCGCGGTCCCAACAACGAGACCAAGGTGCACATATCGCCGGTAACTGCCTGAGTCGTGCTCAGGCTGCTATTAACCCGGCGAACAAAGGTATCTAGTGCTGTTTTCCCGGCTCGTGTAGGGGCAGGTTTATAACCTGCCTTCTTGAGGACCGGAAAGGCCGGCCGGTCAGTGCTCCAGGCAAGCCCGGCATGACCTACATCCATGTAGGCCGGTTTAAAACCGGCCCCTACGCAAAACATCAGGTGTATTTGTCCGCCGGTTTATTGCGCCGAAGTTTCGCTGATGCGTAGCCTCAATAAAACTTGGTGTCGATATCGTTCGGCTTCAAACCGCGCCAGCTCCTCATCTTTGCGCAAGATAGCCTGCAATATCCGCTGCCTGCCGGACTTCCACGCCGCCACACCTTCTTCCCCAGCGAACAGCGTGGTGCTCGAGCGCGGGTTGTACTGGCGCATGGTGACTCGGGCCAAAAACTCGATCAAAGGTCGGGTGACCATTCTGAACAACACGTTGCGCAGTTCCACTTCAAAGGCCAGGCGATCTTCCGGCGTGTCACACAGATCGACGCGTTGGTGCAGCCCACGCAGCACCTCAAGTAATGATTCGTCGGTGCAACGCGCCGCAGCGGGAATGATTTCGCAATCGAGCAACGAGTGCATTTCCAATGCCTCGCGGTAGCCGAAGCCGTGCACGCTCATGTAAGCCGCCAATGAGCGTTCCAGCGAGGCCTCATCCGGGCGCGTGCCGTAGTAGCCGCCGCCGGGGCCGCGTCGCACCGCCAAAAATCCTTCGTGTTCAAGAATGCGCGCGGCCTGTTGTACGGTGACGATGCCCACGTCAAGCATCTGCGCCACTTCAGTAAGCGAACCGATCTGGGTCTCCGGGGCTTGCGAGAGGATCAGCTCGCGCAGCTTGGCGGCGGTCTCCTCCACTAAGCGACGCTTGCGCAGTTTGGGTCCATCTCCCTGCTTGAGTGATTGCACTGGTATTCCCCTCGGTTCGGTAAGCAGATCGGACATCTCCGCCATTGTGACGGATAATTTGGATTATCTACGGCCAATGAACCTACCGGTAAGCCTATTCAAACCCCGCTCATGCAAGTCCAAGATTATCTAATCGATCCGCTCGACAAGTGGTCGGGCTCGACTGAGTCGTGGCAACCGTTGGGGTTCGTCGATCTCGACTCGTGCCCCGGCGCGGCGCGGCTTGATGTGCTGCCACCGTTTCCCTTGATCGGAATCGGCGATCCCACTCATCCACTCGCCGACTCACTCGACGCTGTGGTTGAAGCGCCCATTTCCGCCGATACGTTGCTCCGCGAAGTTGGGCGAGTGCCTCATGCAGCGGCTGTCGCGGTTCAATTGCTGCGCAGCTTGGACGGCCTGCCCATTGCGCGTGCGCTGACCATGGAATCCGTGTGTTATGGACTGCTGCAGGGCAGCGCCGAATACCAAGCGTGGCTGGCTGCGCGTGTTGCCACGGCCCAGCCAGCACCGGTCGGCAAAATCAACATTGAGCGGCGCGATTCGGTGTTGCACCTCGTGCTTGATCGCCCTTTGGCGCGAAACGCTATCGATCGCGTGATGCGCGACCAGCTCTTTGAAGCCTTTACGCTAGCGGCGCTGGATCCGGACCTGCACTCGATCAA
>JANMSB010000117.1:0-5599 GCA_031388915.1 Pseudomonadota bacterium
CGCCGACCGCGCATAACGCCGCGCCAGCACGGTACATACCAGCAATTGAATCTGGTGATACAACATCAACGGCAGCATGATCAGCCCCAAACCGGGGTGACCGACGAACAGGATCTTGGCGATGGGCGCGCCACTGGCCAAGCTCTTTTTGGAAGCGCAAAACACCGCAGCAATTTCTTCCTCGCGGCTGAATCCCGCAGCGCGCGCCACGTATCGTGTGGCCATCAACATGACGCCGAGCAACACTAGCGCCAGCAATGCCGTGAGCAGTAATTGCAACCAGGCAAAGCTGGCCCACACGCCCGCAGCCGTCGACTCGCAAAACGAGGTGTAAACGATTAATACAATCACGACGCGATCCAATTTATTAAGCCAAGCCTTGTGCGGCGCCAAGCGTGGCAACAACACCGCACGCATCGCCTGCCCCAACACCAGCGGCACCGCCAGCGTCATCAAAATGCCGGTGATCGCATGCGAAAACGGCACCATGTGTTGACCCGTACCTGTCATCACTTGCACTAGCAAGGGCGTCATCAACATGCCGATCAATCCGGACACGCTGGCATTGAACATCGCGGCCGCCACATCGCCCTTGGCCATGGCGGTCATCGCCACCGACGATGTAATGGTGCTGGACATGGCGCACAGCAAAACAAAACCCAAGCGCAGCTCACTCGATAACACCGAGCGCATGGACCAATACAGCAACACACCGAACACCGGAAACGCCACGAAGGTGGTCAACTGCACCAGCAAGTGCAAACGCCATTTCTTGAATCCCGCGCGTATCGCCTGCGGCGCCAGCATCACGCCATGAAAAAAAAACACCAGCGCGACGCCCACCTGCGTGATCACACCCAGATGCAAGTACCCATCCGCAGCCCCTGGCGCCGGCCACAGCAGCGCCAGCGCCACTGCCATCAACATGGCAACCAAGAACCCGTCGAACTTCATCACAACCTCGGCGGCGGCGGACAATAAAGAACTCCGCCGCAAGCGACGGGGAATTGAACCTACAGCGATGAAAAATTATGGTTCTTCGCGTAAATGAGTGGTTAATTCTGGGCTGATTGTAGCGATTGGGTCTGGATTTACCGATGTATTTTCGTCTTTGAAGGACTTGAGTTTGCTGCCAAGATAGTGGGATGGCAACCACAGCAAAACGCCGTGAGCTATGTGACAGCGATCGGCTTGAGGGATTCAATGCGCCCTTTAGCGAGATCGTGAACAGGTTCTAACATCATCGGGCCCAACATCGAAATCAATAGCGATGCGCACACCAGACCTAAGTTAAGGAGCCACGGGCAATCTATTGTTGTTGTCGTGAAGAGATGGTGGTGATGGGCGGAATCGAACCGCCGACCTAGGGGTTATGAATCCCTCGCTCTAACCGTCTGAGCTACATCACCATTTATTTGGATTTAAGGCTGCGCTGCGGGCTGGTCGAGAGGGCCGGCAGGGGCGCGAATTCTGTTGGTCGGGGTGGCGACTGTCAAGCCAAGTGTGGGTGCAATTGTCGGAAATTATGGGCAATTGGTGCGTGGCTAACCCACATACTCTAAGCACCCTCGCCCTAACCCTCTCCGGTAAACGAGAGAGGGGATGGACAAAGGGACGCGCTTTAAACGTTAAACCGGAAGTGCATGACATCGCCTTCCTTAACGAGGTATTCCTTGCCTTCCAGACGCAACTTGCCGGCTTCTTTGGCGCCATGTTCACCCTTCAGGGCTATGTAGTCGTCGTAGGCGATGACTTCTGCGCGGATGAAGCCTTTTTCGAAATCGGTGTGGATCACACCTGCGGCCTGGGGCGCGGTAGAGCCCGCACGTACCGTCCAGGCGCGCACTTCTTTCACGCCTGCGGTGAAATAGGTTTGCAGGCCGAGCAGCGCGTAGCCGGCGCGGATCACGCGGTTCAAGCCCGGCTCAGTCAGGCCCATTTCTTTCAGGAAGTCGGCGCGGTCGGCTTCTTCCAATTGTGAGATTTCGGCTTCCATGGCGGCGCACACCGGCACCACGTGCGCCTGTTCTTTCTCAGCCAGCGCCCGCACTTGATCAAGACGCGGATTATTTTCAAAGCCATCTTCGGCGACATTGGCCACATACATCAGTGGCTTGATGGTGATCAGATGCAACTCATGTAGCAGCTTGTGTTCTTCCGGCTCAATCGGGCACGAACGCGCCGGCGCGCCGCTATCCAGATGCGCGTGCAGACGTTTGAGCACTATCTGCAATTTGATCGCGTCTTTGTCACCCGTCTTGGCAGATTTCTCGGCACGGCGTAACGCACGTTCAACGCCATCCAAATCGGCTAGTGCGAGTTCAGTGTTGATCACCGCGATGTCATCCAGCGGGCTCACTTTGCCGGCGACGTGAATCACGTCGTCGTTTTCAAAGCAGCGCACCACATGCGCAATGGCATCGGTTTCGCGAATGTGCGCGAGGAACTTGTTGCCCAAACCTTCGCCAGTAGAGGCGCCGGCAACCAAACCTGCGATATCCACGAACTCCACCATGGTGGGCAGGATGCGTTCGGGTTTCACAATCGCCGCCAAGGCATCGAGGCGCGGATCAGGCACGGCCACCACGCCCACATTGGGTTCGATGGTGCAAAACGGATAGTTCTCCGCCGCAATCTGCGCGCGTGTCAACGCATTGAACAGCGTTGATTTACCGACGTTCGGCAGACCGACAATGCCGCATTTGATGCCCATAGGAACCTGATTTGATAAAGTTGGTGTCTGTTAGTTAAACGTCAGAAGAGAAGACGCTTCGACTCCGCTCAGCGTCCGGCATCTGGATTCCGGTCGCTGAGCGGAGTCGAAGCGTTTCTGCAAACAAGTCTGCTCAAATACCCGTCTTCGCGCTGTGCAACACATGCATCGCCTTTTCCGCGCCCTGCTCGATGAACACTGGAATTTGTTCGGTGGCTTGCACGATGGCATCCATGATCACGTCTTCTTCCTTGGCGGAGGCACGCTGCAATACAAAGTCGATGACCTGCGACTTGTCGCCGGGATGACCAATACCAAGGCGCAGTCGCCAAAAGTTTTGGCCAATATGCGTGATGGTGTCGCGCAGGCCGTTGTGGCCGCCATGACCGCCACCCAATTTGAAACGCGCAACGCCCGGTAGCAGATCCAACTCGTCATGCGCCACCAGAATTTGTTCGGGCGCAATTTTCATGTAATCCGACACGCCGCGAATCGACAAGCCACTGCGATTCATATAGGTCTGCGGCTTGAGCAAGGTGATTTCCTGCGCGCCGATTTGGATGCGACACACATCGCCCTGATAGCGGGTATGACCGCGAAATTGTCCGCCGTAGTGGCGAGCGAGTACATCGACAAACCAGAAGCCGGCGTTGTGCCGTGTCTGGAGATGTTCGTTGCCGGGATTGCCCAACCCGACGATTACTTGCAAAGGCGTGCCTGACATGACTGAAACAGAAGCGTTGAAAAACGCAAGGGGCTGCTCTTTCGAGCAGCCCCTTGCGCGATCAAGCGCTTACTTCTTGCCCTTGGCAGGCGCAGCAGCAGGCTTGGCGCCGGCGGCAGGCTTGGCACCGGCAGGTGCGGCAGCAGGCTTGGCACCCGCAGCAGGCTTGGCAGCAGCGGCAGCCGGAGCAGCAGCGGCAGCTTCAGCAGCCGGCGCTGCTTCTTCTTCAACACGCGGACGGTGCACGGACACCACGGCATCGTTGTGGCCATGGGCCAGCAATGCCAGGTTGACGCCAGCCGGCAGCGGGATGTCGGCCAAATGCTTGGTGTCGTTCAATTCCATTTCCGCCAAATCGATTTCCAGATATTCCGGCAAATCCTTCGGCAAGCAGGTGACTTCCACTTCGCTCAACAAGTGCGACACCAGACCACCACCGGTCTTCACGCCCGGCGCAATGCTGGCGTTCTTGAAGTGCAGCGGAATGGTCATGCGGATCGGCTCGTTGTCCAACACACGCTGCAAGTCGAGATGCAACACGGTGGGCTTGGCAGGATGCCGGTGCAGATCTTTCAGAATCGCCGCTTGCGTCTTGTCACCGATTTTGATGGCCAACAAGGTGGTGAAAAAGCGCTCGTTTTGCAGCGCAACCATCAATTTTTGATGATCGAACGACAGGGTGGCGGGAGCCTCGTGGCCACCGTACATAATTGCTGGAACACGGCCGGTATTACGCAGGCGGCGGCTCGCACCCTTCCCCTGCTTATCGGCGCGCACTTCAGCGACCAATTCAAATGTAGTCTTCATAACACTCTCCAACTATTTCTCAACAAGACATGCAGTGTCGCGACCAACCACTGCACATCCACTTTAGCCAGCGTGGGTTAGCACGCTGAAGCATTCTGCGTTGCCCCCTCCCTGCCCTCCCCCGCAAGCGGGGGAGGATATGTCCGTTTCCCACCCTTAGCTTTGCGGGGGAGGGTTAGGGTGGGGGCATCAATCAATCTACATAGAGCGAGCTAACGCTCTCTTCATCCCGAATACGCCGCATGGTTTCGGCGAGCAAACCCGCCACCGACAGTTGGCGTATCTGTGGACACTGCTTGGCTGCCGCCGACAGTGGAATGGTGTCGGTGACAACCAATTCATCTAAGTCCGACTTGCTGATGCGCTCCACCGCCGGGCCCGACAACACCGGATGGGTGATGTACGCCACCACGCGCTTAGCGCCTTCTTTCTTCAACGCAGTGGCCGCGTGGCACAACGTACCGGCGGTATCCACCAAGTCGTCGATCAGCACGCACGACTTGCCTTTCACTTCGCCGATGATGTTCATCACTTCCGACACATTGGCGCGCGGTCGACGTTTGTCGATGATGGCCAGTTCCGCATCGTCCAAGCGTTTGGCCAATGCGCGTGCACGCACCACACCGCCCACGTCGGGCGACACCACTACCAGATCGTCGTACTTCTGCTTCCACACATCGCCCAGCAACACCGGCGAGGAATACACGTTGTCCACCGGAATATCGAAGAAGCCCTGAATCTGATCGGCATGCAAATCGACGGTGAGCAAACGCTCCACCCCAGCGCGCATGATCATGTTGGCCACCAACTTGGCGGTGATCGCCGAACGCTGCGCACGCGGGCGGCGGTCCTGACGCGAGTAACCGAAGTACGGCATCACCGCGGTAATGCGTCCCGCCGAAGCGCGGCGGCAGGCATCGACCATGATCAGCAATTCCATCAAGTGGTCGTTGGTCGGCGTGCAAGTCGATTGCACGATGAACACATCGCGACCACGCACGTTATCCATCAACTCGACAGTGATTTCACCATCGCTGAACTTGCCCACGGCAGCCCGCCCCATGGGCAGGTTGAGGTGACGCACAATGTCAGCCGCCAGAACGGGGTTGGCATTGCCAGTAAAGACCGCCATGCTGGACTGGTCCATGAACGAGGCTCCGCAAGAGTAAAAAGGCTGTGGACTGTAAGCTGTGGGCTCTAGGTCAGAATCTGAATTCCGAACCTACAGCCCACAGCTTACCGTCCACAGCCATTCGAAATTGGCCAGAAAGATTGGCTGGGGTGGAAGGATTCGAACCTCCGAATGGCGGGATCAAAACCCGCTGCCTTACCACTTGGCGACACCCCAACAAACG
>JANMSB010000263.1:0-7571 GCA_031388915.1 Pseudomonadota bacterium
CATTCCCGTCAATGTGGTGGATGACCGCGAATTGTCCAGCTTTATCATGCCGGCGATTGTGGATCGCTCGCCGGTGATTGTCGCGGTGGGTAGTAGCGGCGATGCCCCGGTGCTGACGCGCCGCCTACGTGAACAGTTGGAAGCCTTGCTGCCGGAGGGGTTGGGCAAGTTGGCCAAGTTGTCCGGCGAGCTGCGCGGCAAGGTGAAGCAGCGTGTCGGCAATGCCGATGCACGGCGGCGTTTTTGGGAACGGTTTTTCGACGGCGACATTGCCGCCGATGTGCTCGCCGGTCGCGAACAGGAAGCACGGCAGAGCATTGCCAGCGCCATTGACGATGAAGCGCAGCAGGTTGCGCCGGTGGGTGAAGTGGCGCTGGTGGGGGCGGGACCTGGCGATCCGGGGCTGCTGACCATTCGCGCCTTGCGTGTCATGCAGAACGCTGACGTGGTGGTGTACGACCGCCTGGTCTCGGATGAAGTGTTGGAACTGGTGCGTCGCGACGCCGAGCGCATTTACGTGGGCAAGTCCGCAGGTCAGGCCTATGTGGCGCAGGACGACATCAACCAGTTGTTGGTGGATTTGGCCAAACAGGGCAAGCGCGTGTGTCGTCTCAAAGGCGGCGACCCGTTCGTGTTTGGCCGGGGTGGCGAGGAACTGGAAAAACTGGCCGAGTGCGGCATTCGTTTTGAAGTGGTGCCCGGTATCAGCGCTGCGGCAGGGTGCGCGGCTTACGCGGGCATTCCCCTCACGCATCGCGACTACGCACAGACCTTGAGTTTTACCACGGGCCACGCCAAGAACGAGGAGTCGCCGACAACACCAATTGACTGGTCAATGCTGGCGCGTCCAGGGCAAACTACCGTGTTCTACATGGGTCTGGCGGGGTTGCCGCGCATCCTTCAGCAGTTGCAGGCGCATGGCATGCCGGCCGAGCGCGCTGCAGCGGTGATCGAGCAGGGCACCCGACCCGGCCAGCGGGTGATCCTCGGTACGTTGGCCACGTTGGCGCAGCAGGTAGCCGAGGCCGGTGTTAAGTCGCCGGCGTTGTTGATCGTTGGTGAAGTGACGCGCTTGCATGAGCAACTACGGTGGTTCAACACCACCGCGCAGCAGGCCCAGGCGGATGAGGCGGAGATCAAGGTGAAATCGTAGGGGCGAACCTATGTGTTCGCCCTTGTTGGGTGTTTGCACAGAAGGACGGTTCGCGAACCGCCCCTACGCAATTAATCGGACTGAATGATGAACTCAACTGAACAACAATGCGCTGGCTTTGCCGATGCCATCGGCAACACACCGCTGATTCGCTTAAAGCGTCTCAGCGAGGAAACCGGCTGCGAGATTCTCGGCAAGGCCGAGTTCATGAACCCCGGTGGTTCGGTGAAAGATCGTGCTGCCAAATGGATTATCGATGCGGCTGAACACAGCGGCGCGCTCAAGCCGGGCGGCGTGGTGGTGGAAGGCACCGCTGGCAATACCGGCATTGGCTTGGCGCATGTCTGCAATGCGCGCGGTTATCGGCTGCTGATCACCATGCCGGACAGCCAAGCGCCGGAGAAATTCACCACGCTGCGCACGCTGGGTGCGGAAGTGTTGCCGATCAAAGTGGTGCCGTATGCCAATCTCAATCAATACCAGCATGTGGCCGGGCGTTTGGCCAAGGCGATTCCTAATGCCATCTGGGCCAATCAATTCGATAACACCGCCAATCGTCAGGCGCATATCGATAGCACCGGTCCGGAAATTTGGCGGCAAACCGCCGGCAAGGTTAGCGCCTTCGTGTGTGCGACAGGAACGGGGGGCACGTTGGGTGGCGTGTCGCGTTCGCTGAAGGGCTTTAATGCCAATGTGAAAGCTTATTTAGCTGACCCGCAGGGCAGCTCGTTGTATCACTGGTTAACCAGCGGCGAATTAAAAGCCAATGGCCCCGGTTCAATTACCGAGGGCATTGGCATCGCGCGCGTTACTGCGAATCTGGAAGGTTCACCTTTGGATGGCGCCGTGTCCGTCAATGATGTGGATGCCGTGACCATGGTGTATCGCTTGTTGCACGAAGATGGCTTGTTCCTCGGCAGCACCAGCGGCGTGAATGTGGCCGCTGCGGTGCAAGTGGCCAAGTTGCTCGGGCCCGGCCACACCATCGTTACCATCCTGTGCGACACCGGCCACAAGTACCAGTCGCGCCTATTCAATCGGCAGTGGTTGATCGAGAAACAACTCGATGCCGCTGCCGGTCCGGTTTCATCTTCAATTCTCGATGCGGAGTCTCAACGTGTCATTAGTGTCCAATAGTTCTGGGTCTGAAATTGTTAGCACCGATGTCGCCATCGTCGGCGCTGGTCCCTGTGGTTTGTTTCAAGTGTTTGAGCTTGGACTGCTGGGTTTAAAGGCACATGTGATTGATTCGCTCACCAAGGTGGGCGGCCAATGCGTGGAGCTGTATCCCGACAAACCGATTTACGATATTCCCGCGGTGCCGGTGTGCACCGGTCAGCAACTTATCGATTTGCTGCTGGAACAAATCAAACCTTTCGGTGCGCAGTATCACTTGGGTGAAACCGTGCAGACCGTGCAAAAGCAGGACAACGGTCGTTTCCTGGTGGGCACCAGCGGCGGTACTCAACTGGATGCGGGTGCAGTCATTGTCGCCGGCGGCGTGGGTGCGTTTGAGGCGCGCAAGCTGGCAGCACCGAATGTCGAAAAATACGACGGTGGTCAAATTCAATATCGCGTGCGCGATCCCAAGCAATTCGCCGGCAAACATGTAGTGGTGCTGGGCGGCGGCGACTCGGCGCTGGATTGGACGGTAGTGTTGGCCGACATCGCCGAGAGTGTGGTGTTGGTGCATCGTCGTCCTGAGTTTCGCGGTGCACAGGCCACCGTCGACAAACTCATGAAGCTGCGCGACGAACATCGCGCCGATGTGCTGGTTGGCCAGGTAAAAGAGTTGGTCGAAGACAAGGATGTTCTCAAGGGCATTCGCGTGCAGGGCACGGATGGCGTCACCCGCGTGGTGGATTGCGATCAACTGCTGGTGTTCTATGGCCTGCATCCCAAGCTGGGGCCCATCGCCGAATGGGGCCTGGAACTCAACAAGCGCGTCCTGCATGTCGACACCGAAAAATTCCAGACCAACATTCCGGGCATTTTCGCGGTGGGTGATATCAATACGTATCCGGGCAAAAAGAAGCTGATCCTGTCCGGTTTCCACGAAGCTGCGCTGGCCGCGTTTGCTATCAAGGAGTATTTAGAGCCCGGCAAGAAAGTACACCTGCAATACACCACCACCAGCCCGATCATGCACAAGCGCCTGGGCGTGTCGGAAGATGGCGAAACGGGCGTGCATAGTCATAGCTGATTTTTCGACTGAACCATTTCGAGGTTTGTCAGCATCGGGCGCAATTGTGATAGCAACTGCGCCCGATGCGTTTTGTCGTTGTTTTATCCGTGGTGTGGTCGGAGTTCGATTGCTATCGGCTGGACATAACCCTGACAGAAATTTGCTGTTTGGCGCGACATAAGCTCGTTTTGCACTTCCCAATATTCGTGATGCCCATCACACTTTGATCCACACGCGACATTCGGCGCGCGCTGCAATAACGATCAAGGTTGGGTTGATGAAGGGTTTGATTCTGAGTTTGCTGACTGCCGTGGCCACGCCCGGCGTTCACGTGACTGCTCCGGTTACGCCGGTGCGTTCCACGCTGCCGCCCATATCCACCACTAACAATTTGGCCAGCAACTGGACCTTTACCGGTCAGGTCGCCGCCGACTGTCAGCTGCACACCGACGGCGAGGTGTTTCACGCCGCAGGCGCCACGCTGAATTTGCTGTGTGGCCGCGATGCGCAGGTGTTGGGCCATGTCATGGCGAGTTTTTCGGCGCAGGGCTGGCGGCAGCGACGCATCACCATCAGTGTCGAGATGCCGGCCCGCGATGCCATGCATGCGTCGTTGTGGCTCAAGACTCAGCGTGGCACTGGAATGCTTGCCACGTTGATGTTTGACGATGACACCGAACAGCGCTTGTTGGATGACTCACAAACTCCGGATGCTTGGGTGCGACGTAGCGTGACGCTGCCGGTGTCGTCCGAAGCGACACAAGTTAGCTTTGGTGTGTTGCTGCAAGGCGCGAGCGAACTGGCGTTGCGCGATGTGCGCGTGACGGTTTCCGAGCCAGGCATGATCGCCCCGCAAGCGGCACAGTTGTTAGATGCCGCTATTGATATCGTCAAACAACAAACCATGCAACGTCGCGACTTGGCTTGGCAGGTGCTTGAACCGCAACTGCGTTTGTTTGCCTCCGGTGCGCAAACCACGGCTGAGGTGTATCCGGCGATCAAGTATTTGTTATCACGTTTGGGCGATAAGCAAAGTTTGTTGCTGACGCCGGAAGCGGCAGCGGTGTTGAGTCGTGGTGATGCCGACACCGCGAATGCAGGTGATGACCGCTTGCAGGTGTTTGCCTTGCCCGATGGGGCGCGGTTGGTGTTGTCGCGTCTGCCGGCCGAATTGGTGGTAAGAACTGCGCAGAGTCTGACTGGTAGCGACCCGCTGCCCTAAAAATCAATTCGAAACCGCCCCCACCCTAACCCTCCCCCGCTACGCAAGGGAGGGAACTAAACACGCTGCCGCTCCTGTCCCCTCCCTTGCGCGTCCTCGCGCGGGGGAGGGTTAGGGTGGGGGCCATTCCCCCTAAGTAGGCCCGCTAAGTGGGCATGGCTGGCGCAATGACTGATTTGGATTGCCGATGCGTCGCCGCTGCTTGATCAATCATGTTTGTATACAGCCGCACCAATCGCTCCGCCATCTCGCGCGACGACCAGCGAGCGGCGTCATGTGTTGCTCGTGCTGCGAGCCGTTGCCGCGCGTTTGGATCACGTAGCAACTCAATACAGGCTGCGGAAAACTCCCCTTGATCTTCATTGACGATGCGTGTGCCCTGCGTGCCCTCCAGCACATCGCGCGTTCCCATGTGCATGGTGGATACCACCGGCGTGCCCTGTGCCAAGGCTTCCAACAGCACCAAGCCCTGAGTTTCGGTGCGCGAGGCAAACACGAATAAGTCACCGCTGCGATAACAATCCAGCAAGGTGCTATCGCGATCCAGGTAGCCGATGAATTTCACGGCATCTTGTAGCCGTAGCTTACGTACTAGATCGCGCAGGTGCGTCAGTGCCGGTCCTTCACCGACAATCATTAACAACGCTTCCGGGATTGCAGCATGTACTTGCTTAAAGCAGTGCACCAGAAAGTTGATGTTTTTTTCATGTGCGACGCGACCGACATACAGCAGCGTCGGACGCTCAGGGGTGATGCCATGTGCGTCGCGAAAGCGCGCGCCATCACCGAGTCGATACTGGCTGACCTCAAGTCCGGTAGGCAGAATTTCAATCGGCGTGCGCACGCCATAGTCACGCAGGGCGTCTTGCATGGCGCGCGACGGTGAAACGATGTGCTGCACTGCGTGGCATTGCGACACGGTGACGCGCCGCGCCATAAAGCGCATCACTGACCGTGGCACCAGTGGCACGTAGTGATAGAGATATTCTTCAAAGAAGGTGTGGTAGCTCTCGACTACTGGAATACCGAGCTGAGCGGCGAGATATATGCCCGCATAGTGCGCAATGAACGGCGTGTGGATATGCAGCACGTCGAACTGTTGCTTCTTCAAGGCCGGCCACAGCGCATCAATGGCATGGCGGCGCATCATGCGGTCCTCCGGATCCAGCAACACGCCGCGTGAGGGGATGCGAATGATGCCGGCCTCTTGATCAGTATGACCGGGATACTCGGGCGCAATCAGCGTCACCGAATGTCCCAATGCCTGCAGCTCGCGACGAAAGGTGCGAATGGAAGTCGAAACGCCGTTGACGCGTGGGAAATACACGTCCGAGATCATCAAAATACGCAAGGGCCGGTCTGTCATGGGTGCCTAGATGGCAATGAGCGACAGCCCAGCCCACGCCTGGAATGTGACAGTTAGATGGTGCGGTGGTGTGCGTGGCGCGCCTGCTAAATCCGCTGCGGACATCGGCCATTGGGGCGATTGGGAATACTGTGGCCTTCCCCAAGGCTGCTCTGCTAGTCGTTACAGGTGGGTATTTCTACTAACGCATTGCCGCTGCCCGTCTCTGATAATCAGGCCACGTGTATCAGCAATGATAGGGTGGTGAGATAAGCGATTGTCCTTAATTGGCAGGTATGGTCGCTGCTAGGGTCTGTTAACAGTTAGCGATGCGCTAACTGTTAACAGACCCTTGGGACTGATAGGGGTTGTTACATGTCAGAAGAGTCTCCCGACTTTCGCCTGCTCTTTGAGGCATCGCCGGAGGTATTGCTGGTGCTGTTGCCGGACGCGCCGCGCTATACCATTGTGGCGGCTACGCGCACTCGTTTGTTGGCGACTCAAACCACCTACGAACAAAATATCGGCCACGGGTTATTCGAACTATTTCCCGACAATCCCGACGATCCGCGCGCAACGGGCATGCGCAATCTGCGTTTGTCGCTGGAGCGGGTGATAGCAACGCGCGCGGCCGATTCCATGGCGGTGCAGAAGTACGACATTCGCGGTCCCGATGGCAATTTTCAAGTCAAATATTGGAGCCCCAAGAATCTGCCGGTGCTGGGGTCGCAGGGCGAGTTGCGCTACATCCTGCACCGCGTAGAAGATGTCACCGAGTTAGTGCACGCCAGCGTACAAGGCGAGGCGCTACGCGATCACAATCAGGAGATGGAGCGCGAGGTGATCAACCGCAGTCGCGAATTGGCCGATGCCATTGGCGAACTACGTGAGGCCAATGCCAAGCTGGGCGAACTGGATGCGGCCAAGACCGCCTTCTTCAGCAATGTCAGTCACGAGTTCCGCACACCCCTGACGTTAATGCTCGGCCCCATCGAAGACGCCTTGGCAGATGCCACCGAACCGCTCGGGCCGCAGCAGGAAGCGCGTCTGCGCATGACGCACGCTAATGCGCTGCGTCTTTACCGGTTGGTGAATTCCTTGCTGGATTTTTCGCGCCTGGAGGCCGGCCGCATGCGCGCCCAGTTTGCGCCGCTCGACCTCTCCAGCTTCACGGCCAAGTTAGCCGGCATGTTTCAATCGGCGTTGGACAAAGCTGGCTTGCGGCTGCGCATCGACTGTCCGCGCTTGTCGGAGCCGGTGTGGGTGGATCGCGATATGTGGGAAAAGGTTGTTCCCAATTTGGTATCCAATGCGCTCAAGTTTACGCACCAAGGTGAAATCGCCGTGTCGGTGCGTGACGAAAGCAATCAAGTCGTGCTGTCGGTGGCCGACACCGGCATTGGCATTCCTGAGGCCGAGTTGCCGCGTATTTTCGAGCGCTTTCATCGCGTCAGCGGCGCGAACGGGCGTACTTACGAAGGCAGCGGCATCGGCCTGTCGTTGGTGCGTGAGTTGGCCGCGCTGCATGGCGGTTCTGTCAGTGTCGAAAGCGTCGTGGGCCAGGGCACCACGTTTCGCGTCGCCATTCCCAAAGGCCATGCGCATCTGCCGCAGGACGCAGTGACGCAGGAGTCGGTTGAAAAACCTATTGGTCGCGATACGGTAG
>JANMSB010000309.1:0-3926 GCA_031388915.1 Pseudomonadota bacterium
TATATGACCGTGGCGCTGGGTGTGTCGGCTTACGCCGGCGCCGTGTTCCACTTGATGACGCATGCGTTCTTTAAAGCCCTGCTGTTCCTTGCCGCCGGTTCCGTAATCATCGGCATGCATCACGAACAGGACATGCGCAAGATGGGTAACCTCAAGAAGTACATGCCCATTACTTATTGGACCTGCTTGATCGGTTCGCTGGCTCTGATTGGTTTTCCGGGCACTTCAGGTTTCTTCTCCAAGGATGCGTTGATCGAAGCTGTACATGAATCGCATCTACCGGCCGCCGGGTTTGCCTATTTCTGTGTGGTGTCCGGTGTATTCGTTACTGCGTTCTACAGCTTCCGTCTGGTGTTTATGACCTTCTGGGGCAAGGAGCGATTCGATACCAGCGAAGCTGCGCATGGACATGACGGACATGCCGTGGCTGCCAAGCATGATGACCATGACGCACACGCTCACGATGACCATGCTGCTCACGACGACCATGGTCATCATGGTGGTCCACCGCATGAAAGCCCCTGGGTGGTAACGCTGCCACTGGTGTTGCTGGCCATCCCATCCATCTTCATCGGCTGGTTTACCATTGGCCCGATGCTGTTTGGCGATTACTTCGGTTCGGCGATTGTGGTCAAGGAAGCGCACAACGTGCTCGGTGAACTGGCGCATCACTTCCATGGCCCCGCAGCTTTTGTGTGGCATGGCGTGCAGGCGTTACCGGTTTACCTGGCTGCCGCCGGCGTTGCCCTTGCCTATTTCTTCTACGCACGTCCGAGCGAGTGGCCAGCCAAAATTGCCAGCACGTTCTCGCCGCTCTACAAGCTGTTCGAGAACAAGTACTTCTTCGATGACGTGTACTTCGCTGTATTCGCCAAGGGCAGCCGCAATCTCGGGCAGGCCTTGTGGAAAGTGGGCGATACCATTTTCATTGATGGCTTGCTGGTGAATGGTTCGGCGAAGGCGGTGGGCTGGTTCTCCGGCATCGTGCGCGGTCTGCAAACCGGCCGTCTGTACAGCTATGCCTTCACCATGATCATCGGCTTGGCGGCGATGTTGTATTTCTTTGTGCTGAAACACTAAGACGTACTGAATTATGAACTCATTCTTCGCGCTACAAGACGCTTCGACTCCGCTCAGCGACCGGAAATCATTATCCCGGTCGCTGAGCCTGTCCCACAGGGATGACCTGCGGCCCTCGAAGCGTCTTGGTGACCCGATATATATGAACGAAACTCGAAGAACATTGCAGAGCGTATCGCATGACTGATTGGCCTATTTTAAGCGTGCTCATCTGGCTGCCCATTGCCGTTGGCGTGGCGCTGTTAGCCCTAGGTGACAGAGTGGGCACGCGTGCGGTGGTTGGGCGTTGGCTGGCCTTGGTGGGCTCGGTCGCCACCTTTGTGTTGTCACTGCCGCTGTGGATGCACTTCGATACCACCACCGCTGCGATGCAGTTTCTTGAGCATCGCGAATGGATCAAAACTTTCAATGCCACCTATCACCTGGGCGTGGATGGTTTTGCCATGCCGCTGGTAGTGCTGACCACGTTCATCACACCGTTTGTGGTGCTGGCCGGCTGGACTGTTATTGAAAACAAGCCCAATCAGTACTTCGCCGCGTTTCTGATTCTCGAAGGCCTGATGGTGGGTGTGTTCGCCGCGTTGGATGCGTTGTTGTTCTATGTGTTCTGGGAAGCCATGCTGATTCCGATGTTCATCATCATCGGCGTCTGGGGTGGTCCGCGACGCGTGTACGCCACCATCAAGTTCTTCCTGTACACCTTCCTGGGTTCGGTGTTCATGCTGGTGGCGTTGATCTACATGCACCTGCAATCGGGCAGTTTCGAAATCAGCGCCTTCCAGATGATGCCGCTGACGCTCAACGAACAATTGCTAATTTTCATCGCCTTCCTGCTCGCATTCGCCGTGAAGGTGCCGATGTGGCCGGTACACACCTGGTTGCCGGACGCGCACGTGGAAGCGCCCACCGGCGGCTCGGTGATTTTGGCGGCCATCATGTTGAAGATGGGCGGTTACGGCTTCCTGCGTTTCTCCTTGCCCATTACGCCTGATGCCAGTCAGCAACTGGATTGGCTGATGATTTCGCTGTCGTTGATTGCGGTGGTGTACATCGGCTTCGTGGCGCTAGTGCAGCAGGACATGAAGAAACTGATTGCGTATTCATCCATTGCGCACATGGGCTTTGTCACGCTGGGCTCCTTCCTGGCGTGGGACATCATGCGCGCCACGGGCACCACGCAGGGCGCGGCCATGGGGCTGGATGGCGCGATGGTGCAGATGATTTCGCACGGCTTGGTATCGGGCGCGATGTTCTTGGGCGTCGGCGTGATGTACGACCGCGTGCATAGCCGTGAGATCAGCGCCTATGGCGGCGTGGTCAACAAGATGCCGATCTTTGCCGCGTTCTTTGTGTTGTTTGCCATGGCCAATGCCGGGTTGCCGGCGACCTCCGGTTTCGTCGGTGAATTCCTGGTGATCCTGGCCGCGTTCCATGCCGACTTCTGGTATGCCTTCTTAGCAGCGCTGACTTTGATTCTCGGCGCGGCGTATACCTTGTGGTTGGTCAAGCGCGTGATCTTCGGCGCGGTAGGCAACGATCATGTGGCGCATGTCGAAGACGTGAATGGTCGCGAGTTCCTGATGATGGCGATACTGGCCATTGCCGTGCTGGCGTTAGGTTTATGGCCCGCACCGCTGCTGGAAGTCATGAAGCCCACCATCGAGAACTTGTTGCAGCACATGATGACCTCGAAGTTGTAATGGCTCAGGCGTAGAGGCGGGTTTCAAACCCGCCTTCCGTTTCTAAGTCCGTTTCGTTGAATGCATCAAGAACAGGGCGGGTCTGAGACCCGCCCCTACGTTATTTTTTGATTACTAGCGTCGAAATATACCTATGTCAGCGAACCTCAATTTCGTAGCCGCGTATCCGGAAATCTTCGTGCTGACGGCGGCATGCGTGATTCTGCTGGTGGATCTGTTTGTCAGCGATGAGCGCCGCATCATCACCTACCTGTTGTCCATGCTGACACTAGTGGGCGCTGCCTGGGTGACCTCGCGTTATGGCGTGACCGAACGCACCATCACCTTCCACGGTACTTTTGTTGCCGACCCCATGGGTAATGTACTCAAGTTGTGCGCCTATGGAGCGACCGCGTTGAGCTTCCTGTATTCACGCGAATACCTGCAGCAGCGCGGCTTGTTCAAAGGCGAATACTTCGTGCTGGCCTTGTTTGCCATGCTGGGCGTGATGGTGATGATTTCTGCTGGCAGCTTGCTCACCGTGTACTTGGGCGTAGAGCTGTTGTCGTTGTCGCTGTACGGCTTGGTGGCTTTTGATCGCGACAACGGCGTGGCTGCCGAATCCGCCATGAAGTACTTTGTGCTGGGCGCGATTGCCTCGGGCATGTTGCTATATGGCATGTCGATGATCTATGGCGTGACCGGCTCGTTAGAGTTGTCGGTCATCGCATCCAGAGTGCCGGAAATCGGCGTCGGCAATATCGGCATGGCTTTTGGTCTCGCCTTCCTGGTGGTGGGTGTGGCGTTCAAATTTGGCGCCGTGCCGTTCCATATGTGGGTGCCCGATGTGTATCACGGTGCGCCCACCGCAGTGACCTTGTTCGTCGGTTCCGCGCCCAAAATTGCGTCGTTTGCACTGGCCATGCGTCTGTTGGTGGATGGCCTGGGCGGGATGGTCGAACAATGGCGGCCGATGCTCATCGTGTTGGCCGTGCTATCCCTGGCCATCGGCAATATCGTCGCCATCGCGCAAACCAACTTAAAGCGCATGCTGGCGTATTCGACCATCTCGCATGTGGGCTTCATTTTGCTCGGCATCCTGGCCGGTACGGCGCAGGGTTATCAAGCGGCAATGTTCTACACCATTACTTACGTGCTCACTGCCGT
>JANMSB010000325.1:0-2036 GCA_031388915.1 Pseudomonadota bacterium
TTCAACATCTTCTCAACCGGCAACACCAGCATTGAGCTAGCGCCGGCCTTTTTCAAACTTTCCAAGGTTTCCCAGAATACGTTCTCGCGACACACGGCGTGCACCACTACTTTGTCGGGGCTTCCTTCCAGCGGAATGATCGTCGGCGACTCACTACCGGGCAGCAGTTTTTTGATCTGTTCCAGCTTGGCGCGCGGCGCGTGCAGCATGATGTACTTGCTTTCCTTCACTTGTTGTACGCCATCCACGCGCACCATCAAGCGCTGTATCCAGTCCTGCTTTTCATCGCTCACTGCCAGTGGGGTGCGAATGATGGCGGCCTGACTTTCCAGAATGGTTTCCACTTCGCTCAAGTGATTGGCGGTCAGGGTTGCGCCGGTGGACACCAAATCGCAGATCACATCGGCACGACCCAAACGCGGTGCAATTTCCACCGCGCCACTGAGCGTGACAATCTCGGCACGGACGTCGTTCTGCTTTAAGTAACGACCCAGGATGTTCGGATAAGTGGTGGCAATACGTTTGTCTTGCAGCGACTGCGCATTCTTATAAGTGAAGTCGTCCGGTACGGCAATCGACAAGCGGCAGCGGCCATGGTCCAGCAACATCAATTGTTCGAACAGGGGTTTGATGCCTTTGGCTTCGAAGGCCAAGCGCTTTTCTTCGATCACGTTCAAGCCGACGATGCCAAGATCAGCGACGTCCTGTTGCACCAGATCCGGAATGTCGTCATCGCGCACCAGTAACACGTCCAGCGGCATGTTCTCGCCGTAGCAAATCAATTGGTCTTTGCCGCGGCTGTACTTCAAGCCGCAGCGCGCCAGCAGGTCCAGCGAGTTCTCAGTCAACCGGCCGGACTTTTGAATGGCGATCTTCAGACGAGTGTGTTTATCCATGAATGCAAATGCTGCGTGTGTGAGAGGTGGTAAGTAACGAGAGCCGCGAGCCCGGAGAATCAGGCGTGATCGTGCTGCGCGTGATGGCGGCCATTCTTTTGTTGCGCCAGACGTTCGCTGACGATGCGATAGCCGCCATCGCCGTTGGTAAGACAGCGCGCGACGCGGCCAATGGTGGTCAGGCTGACCCCGGTCTGCTTGTGAATCTCACGATAGGGCAGGCCGGACTTTAACAATCCCACCACCGCCCAGCGATCAGTCAGCGCCTGCAACTCGGCTGGCGTGCATAAATCACGAAAGAACGCGCGGCATTCCTCAACGGACTGCAACGACAAAATGGCTCCAAAAAGAGCCCGCTCGGCGAGGACTTCCTGCCGGGCGCTGATGGCGCGGTGTTCTTTCATCTGGTCTTGAGTGGAATTGTTTTGTATTAATGCGCTAGTACATTAGAACGATGGGGTGGGGCTGGTCAAGTGAAATATTTGGGCAACGCGCCTAGTATTTGTGGCTCAAGCTCAGTAGGGCTATTCTTCAGTGCAATTGCACGACATGGAGTCCACTATGAAAACCACCCGATCGTCTCCCTTCGGTTCGTCGTCCGATTTCGTTGTACGAGGCCTGGCCAGCAGTCGCAAGGCGAAGCAAACGGGTAAGTAATTAGCAGCCGATGTGGTGCTGGGCAGTTTGGGCAAGCGCCTGAAACTCGCGCGCGAGCGCATGAAGGCGAGATCCCATGACTGAACTCACCTGCCGTCCCGTCAACCAAAGTCTTTAGGATCGCAGGAGTACGCTTTGGACTTGATAAGCCAGTTCATCTCGCGATATCGCAAGGAGTACGACTTCTACGAACAAGCTTGCCGCATGACTGCTCAGGTTCTCGACTCAAACCTTCAGTCCGCTGGCATTCGAGCGATCGTGACCTCACGTGCCAAGAATCCCGTGAGACTTGAGACTAAAGTGCGTCAGCGTTCGCAATCTCACACCTACAGTTCCGTTGATGACATCTACGACGATGTCGTTGACTTGGCGGGTGTACGCGTAGCGCTCTACTTCCCCGCAGAACGCGGTGAAGTTGGACGGATCATTCGATCCCTGTTCGTTCCAGTCGCTGATCCGAAGGAGTTTCCGACTGCTGCAAAG
>JANMSB010000384.1:0-9838 GCA_031388915.1 Pseudomonadota bacterium
GGTGAGCGCCTTCTGGAACACGGCAGGCGAACTTGGCTATACAGAGCAATTCGTTGATCGCAGCTATTTGATCGAAGACGATCATGTGCCCTTCTTGAAAGCCGGCATCCCGGCCGTGAACATCATCGATTTCGAATATGGCAAGGGACCTCGAGACAATAGCTATTGGCATACATCCGATGACACGCCCGACAAAATCAGTGCGCGCAGTTTAAAGATTGTCGGTGACGTCGTCCTGCTGGGTCTTCGCCGCGTTGAAGCGCGCATCGAGTGAAAGTTGTCTGGTGGTCGTTTGACCGCGCGACCGGGGATTTTTACGGCGCAATAAACCGCGATCAGCGGTGGCTATCGATCCGCCTACGGCCCAGCAGCGATTAGCTGTAATGAAAATACACTGTATTCGAAATTTTGCATTGCTCCTGCCGGCGCGGCTGAGGATTATCTGGCCAAGCCATACAACGTTATGGCCGTCGAACCAGCGGCGCTGCGGCAGAGGTGCTCTGGCCAGAAAATAGAAAGTCAAAAAATAAAGATCGATAAAAAATGCGCTTGTAAAAACCGCGCAAAAAAAATCTATAGAGACTATAGAGGGGGGGACAGATGCTAGCGACTGGCATGCGCCATGCGACCGGCAGTGCGGACGCGCTTCTTGACATTGAGATGTCAGTGGGCGCGGCGCGAATCGCGCCGGACAGCACCGTCTGTGTGACGGTATACAACGAGCCGTTGGCTCATCTCCTCAGGACGTTGACGAGTCTGGTTCGATCGTTTGGCCAGGCACAGAAGACGCGTATCGATTCGTCCCGGGAGCCGTGCATCGCCATCATGATCGACGGTCTGGAAACGGCCGATCAGCAGGTGATTGAATTCTTGCAACGCGCGGCAATGATCAATCTAGGTGTGGCGCAAGATAAAACCACACGCTTGTTTTTTTCAAAGCTCAGTGCGCAACTCCTGCGGCAACTGGAGCCGTCGCTCGTGATCGATGACTTGTGCCGTGTTGCATTCGTGGTCGGCATCAAAAACCATAATCGCGGCAAGCTGCATTCACACGCGCTGTACTTCGGCCATTTGTGCGCGCGCTTCGCGCCAAAATATTGCTTTCAGATCGATGTCGGCACGGTGGTCGCGCCGGACGCGGTGGGCGCCATGTTGCAGCACTTCGGTGCGCATCCAGAGGTGGGCGGGCTCGCTGCAACGATCATGTCGGAGCTGCCGGATAACGGCAGCGTCATCGAGGCGTGGCAGTTTATGGATTTTGCGTTGCAGGCCGGCGTGTTCTGGCCGGCCGAGGTCGTGTCCGGCCACTTGAGCGTGCTGCCGGGGCAATTTTCAGGTCTGCGTTGGGAAGCATTGAGCGCACATCGCCACGGGTCGGTGCCGTGCTCGGATCACGAACTGTTGCAGGCCTGTGCGACCGACAGCCAAACACAACCGTTACACGGTTACCTGCGTGGACTGCGCGCGGACAGCAGCCGGTTCGAGCGCTTGATGTTTCTCGCCGAAGATCGAGTGATCGGTAACGAGATCGTATTGTCTGCCAAACCCTGGCGGCTGGAATTCTGCCGCGAGGCGCACGCTACCACCGATGCGTGCACGCAGTTTACGGAGTTGAAGCGTCAGCGGCGGCGTTGGAACAACAGCGCCACGGCTTCCAAGCTGTGGTTGTTCGGCCGGTGGTTTTCCTATCTGTTGCGTGCCGACCGTGGTGCAACCGACAAGTTGCGCTTCTCGTCCGCCATGCTGTGGCAATTGGTGTTGGTTGCACAGCAGTTGTTGGCGCCGGCGTTTCTGATCTGCCTGGCAGTGTTGGTGACGCAGGCGGTGTCGGCATCGCTGACGCGTGGTGACCGTGTAGTGCCGACGCTGCTGTTGGGCGTCAGTGTAGTGGCAGGACTGTTGTCTTTGTCGAGGCAACGCGGTTCGGGCGCGGCAGCCTGTCCATGGCGCGCGCGTTTGCGTAATGCGTGTACATTCACGGCGGCGGTGTTGATGATCTGGTTACTGATCGCGATGTTGCCGGCGGCATCGGCGGCGGCTTTGTTTGTGCCCATGACGCTGTCGATCGCCCTGGCTTGCATGACCTTCAAACGTCACTGGCCGCTGGTATTAACGAAGGCGCCCGAATACTTCATGGTTATCGGCCCCGTCTTGCAGGTTGTACTGTGGGTCTATGCGTTGCTGCACCTGCACGATGTGACCTGGGGAACCAAGGGTTTGACGGCATCGCCGGCGGCGCACTCCGGTATGCGCGCACTGCGCAATGCGTTACTGATTGCTTGGCTGGCGTTCAATGGTCTGGCGGTGTGGGCGGCGCTGTCGCTGCCGCCGTTCTACTTCAGTGGACTGAATCCGGTCCTGGAAATGCTTAGCAGCGTTGCCGCGCTGACGGTGGTGATGGCTGTCGCTATGCAGTTGTATCAAGTCTGGCTTTCGCGCCAGACGCGCGCGGTGCAGGCGCCTGCGTTCGCCGTGCTGGAGAAAGCCAATGTCGATTTGTGATTCGCTACGCGGCACGCACGATTGCGTGAGCGCGCAGGCGACGCGCACGCCGGATGCAATCGCTGTGCGCTATCGCAATCAGACGTTGCGCTATGACGAGCTCGATATTCAGTCCACTCAATTCGCGCATCATCTAGTCGACGCGGGCATGGCGCGCGGTGCCTTGGTGGGCGTTTGCCTGCCACCGTCGTTCGACTGGCTGGTAACGATGCTGGCGATATGGAAAGCAGGCGGCGTGTATCTACCGTTGGAACCGGCTTATCCCGCCCAACGTTCGTTGCAGATTCTGGATGATGCAGGTTGTAGCATCGTGGTGACGCATGCACCGTTGTCCGTTCCATTCCAGCGTCCCGGCGCCACCCTCGTTTACATCGATTCCGAGCGTCAATGGATCGCGATGGAGCCCACCGAGCCGGTGCGGCGTGAAGTACGACCTGATGACTTGGCATACCTCATGTACACCTCGGGTTCCACCGGCAAGCCCAAGGGTGTGATGGTCCCGCATCGCGCGCTCATCAATAAGCTGGTTCATCCCGGTACATGGGGTAGGGTCACTACGCAGTGCCGCGCGGCATTGCTGGCTTCGATTGCATTCGATGCCTCGTTGGCGCAAGTGCTGCTGCCATTGGCGCACGGCGGTAGTGTCTTGGTGTTGGACGAACAGGAACGGGTATATCCGGAGCGAGTGTGGCAGCGGTTGTGTGCTGCCGACGTGAACTTGCTGGATTGCACGCCGTCGTGGCTGCTCGCGATGCTGGAGCGCGATCCCGCAGGTTTCAACCCGGAACGCATTGTATTGGGCGGTGAAGTGCTCACGCCTGCGTTCGCGCGCCGAGTGCGTGCGGCATTTCCAGGCGCGCAGCTGGTCAACATCTACGGTCCCACCGAGGCCTGCATCGATGCTGCCGCACATGAGCTGCTGATCGAGGATTTCGATGCCGCGACGATACCGATCGGTGTGGCGCTGCCGGGTTATCGTTTGCAAGTGCTGACAGCGGATCAGCGACTAGCGTCCGTTGGTGAAGTAGGTGAGTTGTACATCGGCGGCGTGGGCCTTGCGCAAGGCTATTGGCGCAATGACGAAGCTACGCGCGCGTGTTTTGTCGCCACTGCAAGCAACGCGGATGAGCGGCTGTATCGTTCCGGCGACCTCGTGCGACAGCGTGCCGATGGTTGCATCGAATACGTCGGTCGTGCCGACCATCAGATCAAGCTGCGTGGACAACGGGTGGAGCTGGGCGAGATCGAGTCCGTGCTGGCGCAGCTACCGCAAGTGGTCGGCGCAGTAGTTAAAGCGTGGCCCATGCATGATGGCGCGGATAGCCAGTTGGTGGGTTACGTGGTGATGCGCGCGGGTAATGAAGACACGCACACGTTACGCGCGCAGCTGGCCGAGCGCCTGCCCGCGCACATGGTGCCGGTCATCGTCTCGTTGCCACACTTGCCGCTCGCCAATACTGGCAAAGTGGATCGATCCGCATTGCCGCAGCCGGTGCTGCAAGCCTGCGCAGTGTCGCCCGAAGATCTGCCGCGCGACTCGACCGAAATAGCATTGGTGCAGATTTGGCAGGAAGTGCTGCATCTGCACCACGTCGGCATTCACGACAACTTCTTCGAGCTGGGTGGACACTCCCTGTCAGCAGTGCGACTACTGACGCGCGTGAATGCGCGGTTCAATACCGATCTGCCGCTGTCCACGTTGCTGGCGCACCCGACGGTGGCCGACTTGGCCATCGCGCTGTTGCGGGGTGTGCAGGTGCGCGAGCAGGGACGTGTCATTACGCTCGGCACCCGGCCGCTGGGTGCGACACCGATGTTTCTGTTACCGCCGCGCAGCGGTGTGGGTCTGGCCTATGCGGGACTTGCACGCGAGTTATCGGGTACCACACCTACCATCGCCTTGCAGGCAGTGAATCTGGCGCACACGCCACCCGGCAGCATCGGCATGGTGGAATTGGTGGCCGAGTTCATTGCCGATGTCGAGCGGATTCAACCGCAGGGTGCGGTGCGGCTATGCGGCTATTCGGCAGGCGGTCCGATTGCCTACGAGATGGCGCGTCAGTTGCTAGCGAAAGGCCGGCGCGTTAGTCATTTAATTCTGATCGATCCCTACTGTGCAGATCATGCCGATTGGCCTGGCAGCTCAGGACCAAAGCAGGGCGCAGCGGCGTTCTGGGCGGTCTGTCGCGACATGATCGGCGATGCCACGGCCCTGCGCGGCGCGGCTGCCGATCCGATGTTGGAGATCGCCAAGCGCTTGTGGCTCGAGGTGATCGGCACCGATGCGTCGCGCGATGGCGTGGCCGTGCAGACACTGCTTGATGAAGCGCACCAGGTATTACCGGCGAATGTGGATGTCGCCGTGTTTCTGCTGCTGCTCGAAGGCGTGGGCAATCTCTGGCATGCTTTCTCCCAACAGCGAGTGGAGCCCTTGTCCGCGTTCGACGGCCAGGCTTGGTTCATTCAACCCGATGCCGATCCCGAGGATTTTCGCTGCAAGCGTGCGGCGTTTTGGCGTGGTCTCGTCGGGCCTGCGCTCAACATGATGGTGGTGCCCGGCGATCACATTTCGATGTTGAATCGCGCGCGCACGGTGGCAGCGATTGGCGCTCACCTGCGTAGCGTACTGGGGAGGGCGGCTTGATGCAGGCGGACAGCACACAGGGCAGAGACGATTCGCTGCTGCGTTCAGTCTTGGCGCTGTATCGAGCCCTGTGGCGTTTCGGCCGCGAGCGGCGCGGTTCGATGCTGGCAGCGGCGCTGCTATTGATCGGTGCGGAACTCATGCGCTTGTTGCTGCCCTGGCTGGCCGGTTCGGCGATGAATGTCCTTCAAGTACAAGGTGTGGCGGGGCTGAGCGCCGCTGCTCGATATCTCGTTTTGTTGTTCGGCGTGGTGGCGTTCGCCTGGCTATGTCATGGCATTGGCCGCTTGTTGGAGCGCAACGTCGCGCTGCACGCACGCGCGGCATTCGCGCTCGATCTGATGGCGCGGCTGTTGCGCGCGCCGCTGTGGTGGCATCGTCAGGAACATCCCACCGAAGTTGCGCAGCGCTCGCAGCAGGGCACGCAAGCACTCAACGACTTTGCTGAGAGCCAATACATCTATCTGCAAAGCGCAGTGCAAATCGCCGGTCCGCTGGTGGCGTTGTGGTGGATCTCGCCGTCGGTAGGCGTCGCCGCTGTGATCGGCATGAGCGTGCTGGCGATCAGTAGTCTCAGCTTTGATCGTGTGTTGCTGCGTCTGAACGATTTTATGAACGCTGCGGATCGCCACAACGCCGCGACTTGGAGCGATCTACTCGGTAATTTTCTGACACTGCACGCGCTACGCCTGTGCGAGGGTGCGCTGTCGCTGATCCGGCAGCGGCTGGAAGCCATCTTCCGTCCGCTGCGTCGCGTGGTGCTCATCAACGAGCTGAAGTGGGCGGTCATCGACGTGCTCGGCACGCTACTCTGGTGCTCGCTGGTCACGTTATATGTCGTGCAAGCGGCTGCGCAGGAGGTACCGCAGGCGATTGCGCTTGGCAGCGTGTTCATGGTGTACGAATACGCGCGACGCATGGAGGGCTCGATGAGCGCGCTGGCCGCCGACTTCTCTATGCTCGCCGGGCAGTTGAGCGGCTTTCGCGCCGTGACGCCGTTATTGAATGCGCCGCGCAGTGCCGCCATCGAAACACCCTTGCAAGCATCGGCATGGCAGCGACTGCAATTGTCGGACGTGAGCTTTCACTATCCGCAACAGTTGCGTGGCTTGCAACAGGTCGATTTACAGTTGCAGCGCGACCGGCGCTACGCCTTGATCGGCGCCAGCGGCGGCGGCAAATCCACGCTGCTGTTGTTACTGGCCGGTCTGGAAACGCCGGACGAAGGGCTGATGAGGCTCGATGACGCAGCCATCGACAGCGTGGCGCTGCGTCGCGAAGCCTGCCTGATACCGACCGTCGCGGCGCTGTTCGAGGGCAGCATCAAGGACAACCTCGCGCCGGGAATGGCCGCACCGGGAGTGAGCGAGCAGTCGCAAGCGGACTTGGTCGCCATGCGCAAAGCGCTGCGTGTGGTGGATCTGATTGCACACATCGACCGTTTGCCGGAACGCTTGAACAGTGTGGTGAGCGCGGGAAGCTCCCGCTGGTCGGCGGGCCAGCAGCAACGACTGGCGCTGGCACGCGGGTTGTTGGCCGCGCGCGACGCGAGCCTGGTGCTGCTCGATGAACCCACTGCGCATCTGGATGAACCCAGTGCACACACGGTACTCGCGCGCTTGCTCGACCAACTCGCCGGCAAGTGCGTCGTCGTCGCGGTGCACGATCTTGACCTGCTGGAGCACTTCGATGAAGTGATCTTCGTCGATGCTGGTCGGGTGGTTGATGTCGGGCCGATCGAACCACTACAACGCAAACATGCGGCCCTGCGCCGACTGCTGCGCGAGCAAGCGGCGCAACCGCTCGCCGTACCTCTATAGACGCCATAAATAAAATGATGGGGATGCACTCATGAATATCTTTACTGCAATGAAGACCGCGCGCGCCGCTGGCTTATTCCTATTGTTTGGCACGCTGCCCAACGCCTGGGCATTGGATATCGACGCAGCGCGGCACTTGCTCACGCGTACGGGTTTAGGCGCGGCGCCGCACGAGATCGCGGCGCTTAAGTCGTTGAGTCGCGAGCAAGCTGTCGATCATTTGTTGGCTGGACTAACTAGCGCCGAAGTCGCGCCGCCACCTGCTTTCCTGCAGCAACCGACCGACGACTATCTGCAACGTTTGGGTGCCTATGTGCCGCCGGAGATGGCCCGCGCAAAGGTTATGCAACCGGCCCCGTCGATGCTTCCCGGGCACATCGGCCTGACACACATGGGCATGCAGGAGATGGCGCAACTGCGCGTGTGGTGGCTCGACCAGATGATCAGCACGCCCGCGCCGATGAGCGAGCGGTTGGCGTTGTTCTGGCACGGTCACTTCACCTCGAAGTATTTCACCGTGCTCGCGCCCAAGCTGATGTACCAGCAGCTGCAGACGATCCGGCATGTCGGCGCGGACAATTTCGGTGAATTGCTCGGCGCGATGATGCGCGATCCGGCCATGCTTATTTTCCTGGACAACGCGATCAATCGCGCGCGTGCGCCTAACGAAAATTTTGCGCGTGAATTGCTGGAGCTGTTCACGTTGGGCATCGGTCATTACAGCCAGCAAGACATTAAGGAGCTCGCACATATTCTGGCAGGTCATAGCGTCGATTTCGGCGGCAGTTGGGGTTACCTGCCGCGCCCAGAGGAGATGGACACTGGCGTGAAGACCTTCCTCGGTCAGACCGGCGCCTGGACGCTCGCCGATGCGCAACGAATCATTCTCGAGAACCCGCGCACCGCGCAGTTCATCGCCGGCAAGTTTTATCACGAATTCGTGTCGCCCCAACCCGACCACCGCGAGATCGACCGGCTCGCTAGCGTGCTGCGCGATCACCACTACGAGATGCGGCCGTTCCTGCGTGCGTTGTTGTTGAGCGATCAGTTCTGGTCGCGCGCCAATCGCGGTCAGCTAATCAAGTCGCCGGTGGAACTGCTGGTGGGATTTGTACGCAGCTTCGGCGTGGTGTCGCCGGATCTCGAGCAAGTGGATACCTACGCCGAGATGCTGGGCCAACAGTTGTTCGAGCCGCCGACCGTGCAAGGATGGATCTCGGGCATGAGTTGGCTCGATGCGCAAACCATCACCATGCGCACCACCATGCTGTCAGCACTGTGGGATAGTCGTCAGGCGGGCATGCAATATCTAGTGGCTGGCGCCGATGACTTGTTGGTCCGCGTTTCCGCCGAGTCCACTCCCGGTGTACCCGCAGCATTCCAAGTCAAGGTAAATGGACGGGATGTTTATCGTGGTGAGGTGTATCGCCCCAGCGATACCGCAGGGCAAGGGCAACTCAGCCCCAAGCCCGTGTGGGATCTGGCGCGCGTGCCGCGCGCTCAGTTGCCCGCGCACATCGATACCATCGAAGTGGTGTTCGAGAAAGCGCAAGGTAACTACCCCAACATGTTTTTGAATTGGGTGCAGGTCGATGGCAAACGCTTGCCCGCGTACTTGGCCACCGTGAAATTCGATCCCGCGCAGGGTTGCTCCGAGGAGCAAGTGCCGCGCGGCATGATGTACTGCTCGGCCAATGCGCGCTTCGACCTGGCCGCCATCACCGCCACGCAAGGCACTGGCGACGTCACGCTATATGACAAAGCATACGGGCGAGTGAACTCGATCATCGAATCTGGCACCACGCGGGTACCGTTGGCGATGCGGCCTGCGGCGCTGGCCAAGCCGGCGCTATTGCAACCCATGGAATTGCAATGGCGCGTGCTGTCGCGACCACGTGCGGATCAGCGCGTATTGCTCGCAGCAGTTTCAGCCGTGCCGTTGTTAATGCCTGAGTCAAGTGTACCCCAGGGCATGGAGGCCTTTTTCAAGCGAGCCATTCTCGATCCGGCTTACAACATCAAGTGAACAGCGAGCTGCAACGTCGCGGCTATATCGCTCAATGATCAAGAGGTTTCTATGCAACAACATTCCGCTTCTGTCTCGCGTCGAGATCTGTTGCTGGCGTTGGCTGGCGCGGCGGGCATGGGCCTGCCATTGCAGTTCGCGCTCGCGTCGCAACCGCCAAGCGCACAGCTCGCACGTAAGCGCGCCATCCTGTTTAGACTTCACGGCGGCAACGATGCACTCAATACGCTGATACCGTACCGTGACCCGTTGTATCGAGCGTTGCGACCGACATTGGCTTTGTCGGCGAGCACGTTGTTGCCGGTGTCGGATGAGCTCGCCTTGCATCCCAGTTTGACCGGGTTGATGAAGCTATTCGCCGCCGGTGAAGTTGCCATCGTTCAGGATGTCGGCTATCCGCATCCGAATCTGTCGCACTTCGAGTCGGCGGCCATCTGGGATAGCGCCAATACCGAACCGGGCTCGATAGCTCGCGGCGGTTGGTGGGGTGAGTCGGTGAACGCTAACCGCGCGGCCTTCGATGCGGTTCGCTTCGATGCCGCCGCCGTGACCTTCGATAAAGACGTTGCCTTCGCCAGTGGTCGTGGCGTGCCGGTGTTGCTGGCCAATCAGGATGTGGCGACGACGCTGGGTACGAAAGGCCAGCGCTCGCGCGTGACACCGGATGCGCCGGAAACTGCACGCGCGATTGCCGAGATGATTAACCAAGGCATCGAGGTTCGAGCGCGCGTCGCGCAACGTCTTGAAAATGTGCAGCCACCCGAGTGGGCGCCGTATGAAGACTCCTTCGCCATCCAGACCAAGTTGACCTCATGGTTGCTGGCGCACGGCGTGACCACGCCGCTG
>JANMSB010000398.1:0-3162 GCA_031388915.1 Pseudomonadota bacterium
TGGCATCGAGGCGGATCATCACATCGATTCAGCGGGTTTGCGCCTGACGACAGGGTTCTCCTGATCTTCAGGCGAACGCACCCAGCACGGTGGTTGATAGACCTCGCGTTCCCTGCGCTACCCTCAATGACACGTATCGACGCACTGTAGCGGCGGACCGCGTGCCTGCTGTACAAGGTGATCGAGTATCCGTCTGAACACAGTGAACGACCGGCACTAGCTCAGAATCACCGCTTGATACATACAGGCCATCCAGAAACAGCCTGTGTAAATGCACGTTGAGGTTGAGCGCACTGCCAAAGCGCTGGATCAAGGTCACCGCGCCAGTGTGCGCGGTGGCTCGTGTCAGCCGGGTAGGCTGAGTGAATCGGATGCCTATACCTTTATTCTTTCGCCGACAGTCATGGACAAGCTGGTCTTTGTCCACGCAATCGTACGCAGTGCCTGCTGACCCGCACACAGTCGATAGCGGGTTGCCGCAGCCTTAAGCGCTTCGGGTAGGACTGTGCCGACAAGCAGCAATACATACAGCTTACGCAATAGCGACTGATCTTCTTATTCATGTGGCTGGCATTAACTAATAACTTACTTACTCGGTGATCTGCCGCGAGCAAACGCCAAAGTTGCGAACTGCCCGAGGCGGACCGCCTGGCGAAGTTCGATTGAAACCAGCGAGGAGCAAGATGAACAATACTCAAGTTAACGGTTCGGCGCCAAGTGCGTATTCGATGTCCATGCCGGTGAGCTTGCGTCAATTCAACGTCCCGTCCCGCACGGTGATGAGTCATCGCGACTCGCAGCAGAACGTGTTGTTAGCGGCCCTGCCGCGCAACGTACTGGATTCGCCGTTCGTGAACCTGGAGCTGGTTGAACTGCCCGTGGGTAAGGAACTGTTTGGATATGGCAGCACACTGACGCATGTGTATTTCCCAACTACGGCCATCATTTCCCTGCAATACGTGATGCAAGACGGCGCCACCATCGAGATCGCGGTGGTCGGGCGTGACGGCGTGGTCGGCGTGTCGTTGGTCACCGACGAGCGCGCCCTATGTACGGCCGTAGTGCAAACCGCTGGTTATGGGTACCGACTGAAAACCCAGCACCTGCGCAACGCGCTAATGCAGGGCGGCGCCCTACCCGAGCTGCTGATGCGTTACACCAACACCTTGATGGCCCAGGTGGCACAAAAGGCAGTCAGCAACCGCCGTAGTTCGATCGAACAAAGGCTGTGCCGTTGGCTGCTCGACCGTCTCGACCGCTCGTCAACGAACCAACTGAAAGTGACGCACGAAAGCATCGCGGTCATGCTTGGGGTACGCCGCGAAAGCATCACTTCGGCGGCCGGCAAGTTACAGGATGAAGGCCTGATCCACTACCGCCGCGGCAATATCTCGGTGCTCAATCGCCACGGCTTGGAACTCTATGCAGGCGATTGCTACCAGGTAGCTAAGACGGAATGCCGTATGGCTGTTAGTTAGTCATGCCACGCGAGCGGAAGGCTGTAAGACAACACTGACGCCAACACGGGGGCGTTACTGCCTAGCAAGCCTTCGGACAGGGATTACAGTCGTTTTCAGCCGGGCGGTGACGCCTGACTGTAGCGTCACCACCCCGAAGGCTTGGGGACGTGTAGCACTGCTGTTACGACGATTACCGGTCCCTTATCTAGGGACAATTTTCAATGAGGTGAATCATGGCTAATCAGGACCAACGCAATCAACGTGACCAATCCGCCGACAAGCGGAATCAACAGGATCAGCAGAATCAAAAAGGGCAGCAACCCGGGCAACATCAGCCGGGCCAGAAGCAAGTGGGCAACCAGCCGCAACGAGAGGGTGAACGCAAGGAGCAACAACATCAGGAAGGCGAGCGTCGTCCACAACCCGGCCAGGGACAGCCCGCAGGGCCGCAGCACGGTAGCCAGAGCGAGCGCGACAAGAATCGCGATAATCGTTAAGGCGCATGGCTGTCGTTGGTCGCCCGGTGACCAACGACAGCTGGCTAATAAACCACGCAGCACTGCCGTTTCAACGTGGTGTTCAAGATTCAAGCAGTGGAGCAGCTATGAATTCGTTCTACAGTTTCGTACGAGACCAAACCCCCGCAGTCTTCTGTCCCAAGGTGACTCCTGATCCCTCTGAATCGGAGCGCTTGGCAACAAAGTTCCGCGATGCCAACCAACGACTACGCGAGCGGTTTGAACAACGTTCGCGCCGCGCACAGGCCCCAAACCACGGTAGCAGCGTGGTCGGTTGCGAAGCAGGTCTTGCCAATTAGTGGAATGGCCATCATGCCGCGCGGCGACAAGTCAAAATACACCGACAAACAAAAGCGCATGGCCAAGCACATTGAGGCCACTTATGAAGCGCGCGGCAAGGCGCCTGAGGAAGCGGCGCGCCGTGCCTGGGCCACGGTCAACAAGGAGACCGGCGGCGGCAACCTCAGCGGATCGGGCCGCGGTGTGCCGGATACAAATGCCTCTGCGTCCAAAGGTGGCCGGCTCGGTGGGAAAGCCGCAGCAGTCCGCAAGACAACCACGACGCGCAAGCGACAAGAGCAGCACTCATCGCGTTGAAGTTGTTTTCGAGGCCATTCATGAAGCGAGTATCACTACTGCATTCGCTCGATCATTGAAGCCGTTAATCGTTACTACTTGTCGCTATCAAGGTGACGCCACAACTGCACTTGCTGTTTCTCAAGAGACACTAAGCAATACCCGGCTCGGCAACCATTCGTGAAACTGCGACACATTCAGTTTATTCAGGATGGCAGCAAACATGCAGCTGCGGCGCACAGCCACACCACACCACACCACACCTGCGGAGCGCCATTCGGCTACACGCACTCGCGATTTACGACATGTAACTGCCGCCATTGATATGAATGAACTGGCCGGTAATATATGACGCATCGCGTGATGCCAGAAACACGAATGCCGGCGCAATCTCAGCCGGCTGGGCAGGGCGTTTCATGGGTGTGTCCTTGCCGAACTTAGCCACCGCTTCGGGCGGAAAAGTCGCTGGAATCAGCGGCGTCCATACCGGCCCGGGCGCTACGCCATTGACGCGAATGCCACGCTCGACCATCTGCTGCGCCAGCGAATAGGTGAATGCCTGGATGGCACCCTTGCTAGCCGCATAGTCGAGCAGGTGTTTGCTGCCG
>JANMSB010000417.1:0-21307 GCA_031388915.1 Pseudomonadota bacterium
GTACGTTCGCGTGTCGAGCCATCGGCGCCATACGTCACTGAGACAAAGCGCGGCTTGAGCGGCACTAGACGTTGAATCGACGCCCACAGCGTCTGCTCCATCTTCTCGTCGTTGGGCGGGAAAAATTCGAACGACACGTCAATGGGCGCATTGAACTTACCCAGTGTATCGAGAATGTGTTCGGTGACTTTTTGTTCGCTCATGAAAATTCCAACTTCGCTCAACCGTTCATGTGTAGGGGCAGACCCACGTGTCTGCCCGTCTGTGGAAAGGGCGCACACATAGGTGCGCCCCTACAATTTTTTCATCTCAACACCGCTGCCCCAATCCCAACAACAACCGCCGTTCGCCGGAGCGCAGATCCTTCAACTTATCGCATTGCATACCGGCGCGTTCCAGCCAACGTTTAAGCACTGCTTGAGGTTTGTCGTCCGCAGCCAACTCCAAGCGCTCGCGATCTTCAACAATGATGACGCGACCACCGCGCTTGAGCACCCGCGCCGCTTCGCGTAACGCCTGGCCGGGCCGTTCGGCAGCGGACAACACATGATCGAAACTCACCGCGTCGAAACTGTCCGATGCAAACGGCAGCTCATACATATCGCCGCGTTTGAACACGCATTGATTCAACCCAGCGCCGTGCACACGCGCGCGCGCAACGCGCAACGCCTGCGTCGATAAATCCAACCCCACCGCATGATGCGCACGGCCAGCTAACACGCGCAGCATGCTGCCGCTGCCGGTACCGATGTCGAGCAACTCACCCAGCGAATCGCCGCCCACTTCTTTCAACACCGCGCTGACCAAGCGGTCATCGTTGTAAGTGGATTCAGCGGAACGCCGCACATGTTCCCAAGTGGCCGTGGCGCTACGCACCCGCTTATCGAGCGCCATCTTCAACTGCTCACGATCGGCCCTAAGCACGACATCGTCCAGGTCGAGGCTTCGCAGCACATACGCCACCAGGTCGGAAGCCTGGGCATTGGCTGTCAACCGATAGTAGATGCGCTGCTCTTCGCGAAACCGTTCCAGCGCCGCCACATCACTCAGCAATTTGAGATGCCGCGAGATGCGTGGCTGACTTTGCTTCAGCACTCCGGCGATTTCGCCCACGGTTAATTCGCCATTCTTCAGCAATGCCAACAGCCGGCAACGGGTTGGCTCAGCCAACACACGCAGCAGGTCGATAGCGGGACTGAATTTGAGCGAGGTCTGGATCACTTCCCGGTCACTTGTAGAAGTCTTTATATAAAGAAATGTTTATATAAGTGATGGCACTGTAGCCAATTGTGCCGCGTTGAGCAAGCCCGGCTCCGGCCCACCCACCCATAGGCCGAACTAATGGCAGGCAAAATGATGCGGCAGCCATCTCTTGCAGTTTGGTCACGCGGTTTAGTCGCCCTGTTTTGCACTGCGTCAATTGGGTTACGCTAGGCGTTCACACCAGTAACCATCGGCCGCCAAGGTGTTGGCAGGCATAGGCTTGAACAAATGGCATTGGATCAAAACGCACTAAACAGCCTGCGCATCGACCGCACGCCAACTGCATCGACCAACCCCTCGCCGCGCGGCAAATATCTGGCGTACGGATTGGTCGCTGCGGCGGTGGTGGGCGCGTGTGCCTGGTTGCTTATGGGCAATCAAGCTATCGAAGTAGAACTGGCCGAAGCCACCGCCGCCCGCAGCGGCGGTCCGGCTACCGTGCTGGACGCCTCCGGTTACGTGGTGGCGCGTCGGCAGGCGACGGTATCGGCCAAGGTCACCGGCAAGGTCGAGGAAGTGCTGATCGAAGAAGGCATGCGCGTCAAGGACGGCCAGGTATTGGCCACGCTGGATACCAGCACCACCGCCAGGCAACTGGATTTATCGCAGCAGCAATTACTGGCGGCACGTAGCGAATTGGCCCAGGTGAAGGTGCGGCTCGCCGAAGCTCAGCGCGCCACCAAGCGCGCCGAGCAATTGCGCGCCGACAAGTTGATTGCCGAAGCCGACCTCGACACCGCGCAATCCACCGTTGCGGCGCTGCAAGCACAGTTGGGTGCCTTGCAAAGCCAAGTGAGCGTGGCCGAATCCAACGTGCGCGTGCAACAACAGAACATCAGCGACTTGACGGTGCGCGCGCCGTTCGCCGGCGTAGTGATCTCCAAAGACGCACAACCCGGCGAAATGGTATCGCCGATTTCGGCAGGCGGCGGCTTCACCCGCACCGGCATTGCCACCATTGTGGATATGGACTCGCGCGAGATTGAAGTGGATGTCAACGAAGCCTTCATCAATCGCGTCACCGACGACCAAAAAACCGAAGCCATCCTGGATGCTTATCCTGACTGGACCATCGCCAGCCATGTCGTCAGTATCGTGCCCACAGCCGACAGGCAAAAAGCCACCGTGAAAGTGCGCATTGGCTTCGATGAGCTCGACCCGCGCATCCTGCCCGACATGGGCGTGAAGGTGCGCTTTCTCGACAAGGCGGGTGCAGCCGGCGCAGCGCCAACACGCAGCGCGGTAGAAGTACCCAGCAGCGCAGTATTCAGCGCTGACGGCAAAAGCTATGTATGGCGCGTCAGCGACAACCAAGTGGAGCGCGTGGCAGTGAGCACGGGCAATAGTCGCAATGATCGTGTGGAGATTCTCAGTGGCATCAACGCCGGTGAGAGCGTTGTGTTGCAGCCGCACGCGGAATTGCAGGATGGCGGCATGATTAAGGCGAAGAGTCAGTGACCTTAGCGCCTGTTCACGCTCTCGCTGAAGGGCGCATTGTGGCGTTAAAACGCCACGAAAAATACTCACGTACTGCCCACGTAATCGGTTGGGCGCTGCGTTTTTTCGTGCCGTTTTGCCTGGCACTGCATCCCTTGATCGAGATCGTGAACAGTCTCTTAGACCGAATGGCGCTTAGTGCCGTGCTGGTGCTCAGGTCGACACGCCACAGATTTTTTACATTTCCACTACAGCGAGCTGCCCGTGCCTGACATCTTGGTTCTGTACTACTCACGCAAGGGAGCCACCGCCGAGTTGGCGCGGCAAGTGTGCCGTGGGGTGGAGTCCGTCGAGGGCATGCGCGCGCGGTTGCGCACGGTGCCAGCACTAACCACCGTTACTACGCTGACGCCCGCACCCGCCGTACCCGACTCGGGCCCGCCCTATGCCAGCATGGACGACCTACGCGAGTGCGCCGGCTTGGCGCTAGGCAGTCCTACGCGGTTCGGCAATATGGCCGCGCCATTGAAGTTTTTTATCGACAGCACCAGCGCACTATGGGCCAGCGGCGATCTGGTGGATAAACCAGCGGGAGTGTTTACCTCCACGCAAACCATGCATGGCGGCCAGGAAAGCACCCTGCTAAGCATGATGCTGCCGCTGCTGCATCACGGCATGTACTTGGTGGGTCTGCCGTATACCGAAGCGGCGCTCACTCGCACACAAGGCGGCGGTTCGCCCTACGGCGCCAGTCATGTTGCCGGTCAGCACACCACGCCTACGTTGAGCGACGATGAAAAACTGCTGGCGCGGTTACTAGGCGAACGGGTAGCGCGGCTGGCGGCGCAAATATCGCGCGGGGCGCCATGACCATGACATCACAGCAAATCCAAGTGCGCCGTTGGGTGCTATGTACCTGGACGGCGTTGTTTAGCGTGGTGTGCGCGCGCCAATTGCAACAGGGCATCAACTTCAGTCAACTGGCGTGGGCATTATTATTCGCGTTGCCGTTACTTGCGGCACTACCCGGCCTGATTAAAGGCAGTCGCTACACCCACACCTGGGCAACGCTGTGTGTCTTGCCTTACTTCGTCGTTGGCATCACCGAAGCCGTTGCCAATGGCAGCCTGCGTCAGTGGGCATTGCTGCTGCTCGGTGCATCGCTGCTGTGGTTTTTTGCGCTGTTGGCGTTTGTGCGCGTGAGCCCTGCGCCAAAAAAATTGTAGGAGCGATTGCTATTTGTGCTTCTTATCGGCGCGCGCCTTGGCAATTACCTTGTCGGTGCGCGCCAATAGATCTTCGTAGTTCTTGGTGCCTTCACTGATCACCACATACTTGCCATCCACCACCATCGCCGGTGTGCCTTGCACTTTATGCGTCTTCATTAGTTGATCGGCGCGCACCGTGCTCGACTTCACGCCGAATGAATTGTAGGCGGCGGCGAACTCAGCCGCATTCACGCCCTGCTTGGCGACAAAGCTCGTTACGCTGGCGTCATCCAGCAATTTGGCGTTCTGTGCGTGAATGCCGGCGAAAATCAGGCGATCCATTTGCTCCAGCTTGCCCATCGCTTGCAGCGCATAAAACACTTGCACGGTCGGCACCCAACTACTGCGGCCCAATGATACCGGGACGCGCTCAAACACCACATCGTTGGGCAGCTTGGCCGCCCATGCCTTCACCACCGGATAAAAGGCGTAGCAATGCGAGCATTGATAAGAAAAGAATTCGGTCAACACGACCTTGCCGGGACTGCCGGTGGGCTGCGCGGGACTCAGCAATCGGTAGTCCTGCCCCTCAACCGGCGCCTCCGCCGCCCACGCCGACAGACTCACCAAAGCCAGCAACAAGGCGCCTAGACGAAGCAAGCGATGACGCATGTAAATATCCCCAAACTTTGTGCCCTGCGGGCGCGACATAGATAACAAATCAACACCAACAGCCAACCCGGAGCTGTGTCGGACATCACCACGATGCAAGATGTTCCATCGGCTCCGATGACTGTACCACCTGATAGGCAGATTTCTAGTGTACCGCCCACGCTGAACAGCCGGACTAATCACAAACCACCCTTGCCGACTATCGCGAGCGGCTCCGTGTGATACGCAGTTCCTTGTTTCCAGGCACGACCTGGAACTAGATTGGCCCAGCATCCTCCCGTGAGTAGGCACCATGTGCGAATACCGCAGCCCTGCAAGGACATTGACGACACCCCGCGAAGTGTGGCGAACCAGCTTGCTGCTTGCCGTATTCGCTTGCTGGTTGCTGCTCGCCCCACCTGCCTGGAGCGCCGAAGCCAGTCAAGCACGCATCATCGTCAAATGGAAAGCGACCGAGACCCGCACGCGCGCGCAAACGGTAGCCAACGCACGCAATCAATTTCGTCAAGCAACAGGTTTGGGCTTGAATACACGCCGCTCGATTGGCACGCGCATGGATGTCATGGAGCTGGAACGTCCGCTGGGCAAGGAGCAGTTCGTACAGGCACTGGACAAACTACGCGAGCAAGCCGACGTGGAGTATGCCGTCGCCGACCAACGTCGCCACATAACCATATTGCCAAACGACCAATACATTACTGCAACCAGCGGCCGCACTGGTCAGTGGTACTTGCTGAATACGGAAGTGGCCTCAATCAACGCCTATGATGCGTGGGATTACTCGCAAGGCGGCAGCAGTGGCGCAGGCATCATCGTCGCCGTCGTGGATACCGGCGTGCGTTTCGATCATCCGGATCTGGCCGGCAAATTATTGCCCGGGTACGATTTCGTCGACTGCGATCAAGTCAGTTGCACCGGTGCCGGCACTCACACCTATTTAACCGCCAACGATGGCAACGGCTGGGATGCAGATGCCTCTGACCCGGGCGATTGGGTCAATAGCACAGACCTACAAGCGCCGGTGTTTGCAGATTGCGAGACTACCAACAGCTCCTGGCATGGCACGCGTGTCGCCGGGATTATCGGCGCCGCCACCAACAATGCAGTAGGCATCGCCGGCGCGGGATGGAATGCGCGCATCCTGCCAATCCGTGCATTGGGCAAATGCGGCGGCTACGACTCGGACATCATTGCCGGAGTACGTTGGGCCGCCGGGTTGTCGGTTGGTGGCGCGCCGGCCAATCCTTATCCGGCCAAGGTAATCAATCTGAGCCTGGGGGGAGAAGGTGCGTGCTCCCTGGCCTATGCGGATGTCGTCGGTACGCTCACCGCGATGGGCATTAGTGTGGTCGCCTCAGCCGGAAATGACAGCGCCATCGTTAACACACCCGCCAATTGCAGCGGCGTTGTGGCCGTAGCCGGCGTGCGTAATACCGGCACCAAGGTGGGCTTCAGCAGCCTGGGTACCGAGGCAACCGTGGCAGCGCCTGCCGGCAATTGCGCCAACTCCGGCGGCGCGTGCCTTTACTCGATCGACACCACGACCAATCTGGGCAGCACCACACCCACCTTCAACAACTACACCGATCAGACTAACTACAACCTGGGCACCAGTTTTTCTACGCCGATCGTCTCCGGTACCATCGCGCTCATGCTCGGGGCTAACAATAATCTAACGCCGACACAGATCATCAGTACGCTGCGATCCACCGCCACCGCTTTCCCAAATACTGCGGCGAATACCTGTGTCGTACCGTCTAACAGCACTCCGCTTGCAGTGAATGAGGCAGAGTGCAATTGCACCACCAGTACCTGTGGCGCCGGCATCGTCAATGCGTATCGCGCCGTGCTGGCGGTAAGCGGCGGATCTAGTTCTTCTAGTTCGAGTTCCAGCTCCAGTGCTAACTCAAGTTCCAGCTCGATTTCCACTGCAACCGTCAGTGCATCTGCTGAGTCAAGCGGTGGTGGTGGCGGTGGCGGTGGCGCGCTGCTCTGGCAAGAGCTGCTATGTCTGCTCGCTTTGTGGCTGTACAGCGTGTCGGTGTTGGGACGTCGACAACGCATGCCACACAAATAAGAAGGGCTCCGCAGAGCCCCTATTACACCGACCAGAGAGACCTAGGGTTATTTGCTGCGCTTCTGGGTCAGCTCGGCAAGGTAGCTACTGAACTTCGGACCCAGGCTGGGATGCTTCAGCGCGTATTCCACCGTTGCTTGTAAGTAGCCTAGCTTGCTGCCGCAATCGTAACGCTTGCCTTCGAACTCGTAGGCATACACCGTCTCATCGGCCAGCAGGTCGGCAATGGCATCGGTCAACTGAATCTCGCCACCTGCACCTCGTTCGGTGCGTTGCAGCTTGTCGAAAATCGTACCCGTCAGTACGTAGCGTCCGACTACAGCCAGATTCGATGGCGCACTCTGCGGCCGGGGTTTCTCCACGATCTTGCGCACGCGACTTAGCCGGCCCTCAAGTTCGTCGGTCGCCACGATGCCGTACTTGTTGGTTTCTTCCATGGGCACGGTTTCTACACCCAGCACGCTGGTTTGCCGTTCAGCAAAAACATCGGCCATCTGTTTCAAGCAGGACACCGGCGCATCGATTAAGTCGTCGGCCAGATGCACGAAGAACGGCTGATTCTCCACCACCGGCCGGGCGCATAACACGGCGTGCCCCAAACCCAGCGGCGATGCCTGACGAATAAAAATGCAACTGGCCCAGGACGGCACTATGCCGCGCACCGCTTCCAGCAGATCCAGCTTGCCCTGCTGCTCCAGCTCTTCCTCTAGCTCGTGATCGGCGTCGAAGTGATCGGCAATCGCGCGCTTGGTGCTGCCGGTGATGAAAATCAATTTACGGGCGCCGGCTGATAACGCTTCTTCGGCGGCGTACTGGATCAGGGGTTTGTCCACGATCGGCAGCATTTCCTTGGGACTAGCCTTGGTTGCCGGCAAAAATCGGGTACCGCGCCCTGCCACCGGAAACACGGCGAACTGAATCTTCGAACTCTGGGTCACTGCACACCTCCACGGAAGTTTGACAATAATAACCTCGATTTATGATATTTCCGCGACTTAGATTCAGGTCGTCATCAATTTGTGGCAGTCAAAAGCGACAATTAGCCTGCCACGACACGGGCCATCCTTGGCCTTCGTTCTGGCTCGGTGTGGTGTCCTTGATCCGCCGAACCCTGTCAGCCTAGCAGTGACTTTTTGGCATAGAGCAAACTGCCGTCCTGTGCACTGTCTGCGTACATCCTGCACGCAGTTCGGTCAGCGGCTTCCGTTGTGCCACCACCGGGAAAATCCACACCAGTACCAAGAACACCACACCGAGCCAGAACGATCCTGTTATTGCCTAGTTGGCCTTCTTGGCGACTTCGCCCACCACAATGCTGCCGCGATTCTGGTCGAGCAGCCGTTCACCAACGCCAGTAACCTTCAGCAATTCGTCCACGCTTTTGAATGCGCCGTTCTTGTTGCGGTATTCGACAATGGCCTTGGCTTTGGCAGGGCCTACGCCCTTCAATTCCTTGGCGATGGCAGCGGCATCGGCCTTATTGATATCCACGGCCGCCATGACCGGCGTCGCGAACGACAATGCCAACATTGCCGCCAACAAACATTTAATGCCACGCAGTGACTGTTTCATCGCATTACTCCTTACTCTATTCCGTTGGGTTTGTGCCTGAGCTTGCACCGGATGATTAGTCATCCGGGTGAAAAACATTCTGCCCGCCCAAGAGACCGGCGCGCGCACGCATATCTCGGGTTTACCCCAGATATGCGTTACTCAAACCACGTGATCCTTAGTTATGGATTGCGTCGACCAACTGGCGCCAGCTCAAGTCGACTGACCGGCGCCAGGGTGTCCCAACTATGGCAGCCTGGACACTGCCAGAAATGCGAACCGGTGTTGACGCCGCAGCTCACGCAGCGATAGCGCTGTGTGCGACGAAAAATTTTCGATAAGGCGCCGGCAATCGCCCGTAATTTGGGCTCATCCAGCGTGGCCGGTTCGCCAGCCAGCACCCCAACCATGTCGCCGAGATTGGCGTCCTGGCGCAGAAAATCCGGCAAACAATGCAACAGGTACGGCTCATCGAGAATATTGGCCGCAATGGCCGCATAACCTAGTGCCGCACGTTGAGTGGCATCGGCGGTGTGCAAACTCACCTGCTCGTCGACGTTATCCATAGTCGCGCCGAGTGCGCGCAGCGCAGTGATATAACGCGGCAAGGCAATCGGCAACAGATGGGGATGCAATTCAATCACGCGCTTGCACAGCAGCGCCGCCGCGCTGGCATCGGCAATTGCCAGCGAGAATTCGGCGCTGAGCAAACTACCGCGCGGGAAATTGCGCTGCGCCGCGAAGGCTTTATCCAACCATTCGCTCGCTTGCGCCGGCTGCGACTCGCGATGTGCCTGACCCGCCAACTCACAATAGTAGTGCGCCAGCGCCGTGGGATGCTCCGGCGAGGTGAATTCGGACAGTCGTTGATAAGTGGCAATGGCTTGATGCCAATCGCCTTGTTGCTCGTAGATATGCAGCAGATTGCGTAATGCGGCGCTACGATGCGCGGGTCGCTCGACGAGTTGCTGAAAACAATCCTCGGCGCGATCCAGCAAACCGGCTTTTAAATAGTCTTCACCCAGCGCAAAGGCGGCTTGCTCGCGCAACATGGGCGGCAGATCAGCGCGCTGCATGACGCTCTCGTGAACACGAATAGCACGATCCACCTCACCACGTCGCCGGTACAAATGCCCCAATGCCAATTGCGTTTCCACCGTATCCGCGTCGGCTTCGGCGAGCCCACGCAACACTTCCAGCGCCTTGTCCGGCTGCTCATTCAGCAGATGATTTAGCCCAGCGAAATACTGTGTATTGAATGGCTCGGTGCGTTTTCGCACGGGCGCAGGACCTGTGCCGCGACGCAACACCTGAGCGGCGAACCATCCGGCGGCCGCAGCCAATACCAGGGCGAGAATCAAATCAACCGGTAACTCGCTGAACATGCGCTAAGGCCTGTTAACACTATGGCGATTGATTGACATGCGTCGATTCGACTTCATGTTCGACACCATGCCCAGCTTCGGGCCCGGCGGCACGCGCACGCGCCTTGGCTTCCGCCGCCTTGAGCGCACGCCGCAAACGGCCCCGCTCGCCGAGTAATTCCGCGACCCAGATGCCGCGCATCAGAATGCCAGCGATCAACCCCAAGGCCAGCGCAATGACTAGCGCCAGTCCCAGTGGCAACTGCACACGCAGCAGCGCCAGCTCAATATCGACCGATTGGGAATTGATTGCCACGAATAGCATCGCCAGTAGTACGACGATGAACAACAGGAAAGTGAATCTGGTACGTCCCATGGGTGCGCAGTCTAGCAGCCGCCACGTATATCGCCTGCATAGCTGTATGAGGGGCGCGATTAATCTCTGATCGGCATATCGGTACTGGCGTCAACGCGCTCGCGCAATTCTTTGCCCGGCTTAAAATGCGGCACATACTTGCCCGACAACGCCACGGCATCGCCGGTCTTGGGATTGCGGCCTTGCCGCGCCGGCCGATAGTGCAACGAGAAGCTGCCAAAGCCACGAATCTCTATGCGATCGCCTTGAGCCAGCGCATCGCCCATGATTTCCAGAACCTGCTTGACCGCCAGCTCTACATCCTTGGTAGGCAGATGCTTCTGCTTGGCAGCGAGGAGTTCGATCAGTTCTGACTTGGTCATGACTAGAACCTGTTAACCACGAAAACCGCAAGCCACGTCGCGGCGGCGACTGGCTATCGGTTACCCGATAGCCAGTGCACATACCATTACGAAGGAAGACTCCAGGTTAATTATCCTGGCCCGCAATGTGTTCCTTCAACAAATCGCCCAGGCTGGTGCCGCTGGAAGAATCGGTGCGATAGTTTTGCATCGCTTCCGCTTCTTCATGCATGTCCTTGGCCTTGATCGACAGGGCAATAGTGCGCGACTTGCGATCCACACCAGTGAACTTAGCTTCAACAGCGTCGCCCACCTTCAGCACTAGACGCGCATCTTCGACGCGGTCACGCGACAGTTCGGAAGCACGCAGGTGCCCATCGACACCACCACCAAGATCAATAATCGCACCCTTGGCATCCACTTCACGCACCGTGCCGTTGATGATGGTGCCCTTCGGATGTTCGGCAATCCAACCCGAGAACGGGTCCTTGGCCAGTTGCTTGATACCGAGAGAAATGCGCTCGCGTTCCGGATCGATCGCCAGCACCATGGCCTCAACATTTTGGCCCTTCTGGTAGCTGCGAACGGCTTCTTCGCCAGGCATATCCCAGGAGATGTCGGAGAGGTGGATCAGGCCGTCGATGCCGCCATTCAAGCCGATGAAAATACCGAAATCGGTGATCGACTTGATCTGACCGGCAACATGATCGCCACGGTTGTAGCTCTCGCCGAATTCCTTCCACGGATTGGCCTTGCACTGCTTGAGGCCCAACGAGATACGACGACGCTCTTCGTCGATATCCAGCACCATGACTTCTACTTCCTGGCCAACGTGCACGACCTTGGCAGGCGCGACGTTCTTGTTGGTCCAATCCATTTCCGAGACGTGCACCAGACCTTCCACGCCTTCTTCGATTTCCACGAAGCAGCCGTAATCGGCAATGTTGGTGACCTTACCGAAGATGCGCGTGGTGGCCGGGTAACGGCGGGCAATGTTCTGCCACGGATCCGAACCCATCTGCTTGATGCCGAGGCTGACGCGCTGACGCTCGCGATCGAACTTCAGGATGCGTACGTCGATTTCCTGACCGACCTGCACGACTTCGGAAGGATGCTTGACTCGTTTCCACGCCATGTCGGTGATGTGCAGCAGGCCGTCGATGCCGCCCAGATCCACGAACGCACCGTAGTCGGTGAGGTTCTTGATGGTGCCGCGCACGATGGCGCCTTCCTGCAACTTCTCGAGCAACTCTGTGCGCTCGGCGCTGTATTCCTGTTCCACCACGGCGCGGCGGGACACGACCACATTGTTGCGCTTTTGATCGAGCTTGATGACCTTGAATTCCAGTACCTTGCCTTCCAGGTACGAGGGATCGCGCACCGGGCGCACATCCACCAACGAACCGGGCAAGAACGCACGCACAAATTCGATCTCGACGGTGAAACCGCCTTTGACGCGACCGTTGATGATGCCTTTGACGATTTCCTGCTTTTCGAAAGCTTGTTCCAGCCGCGTCCAGGTACGGGCACGCTTGGCTTTTTCACGCGACAGACGGGTTTCGCCCGAGCCGTCTTCAACGCTGTCCAGCGCGACTTCTACTTCGTCGCCGACTTGTACTTCGAGTTCGCCGAGTTCGTTTTTGAACTGGGCCACATCGATTACGGCTTCGCTCTTCATTCCGGCGTTGACGATCACGACGTCTGGGCTGATCGAAACGACCACACCCATGAGAATCGCACCCGGCTTGATCGCCTTGGATGCAAAACTCTCTTCCAACATTTGGGCAAAACTTTCTGACATGTGAACTTCTTGGGCAATTAACCCGTTTTTCCCAGGCCCGCATCCGGTTGAACCAGGGGTGATAAATATTCGTCGCGCATCCTGCACAACGTCTTCAAATCGGGCTGCAACGAAGCTACCGGCGCGAATGCGCTCTTTCACTCGATCTCAAATGCGTGAGAGAGGCGGTAGTGATCAGCGAAGCAACTGACGAGCTTTCGCCAAGGCCAGTACTGCTTGCTCTACCTGCTCAATGCTTAAACCGGTGCTATCCAGCAACTCGGCGTCATCGGCGGGCTTGAGGGGCGCCACTGCGCGATTTGCATCGCGAAAGTCACGCTCGGCCAGCTCCTGCGAAAGGGCGGCAAGGCTAACATCGAACCCCTTGTCCTTCAACTGCTTATAGCGGCGTTTGGCCCGCTCCTCGGCACTGGCGGTCAGAAACACCTTGAGCGGAGCATCCGGGAAAATCACCGTACCCATATCCCGGCCATCGGCCACCAATCCCGGTTCCTGGGCAAAGTTCCGCTGCCGCTCGGTTAACGCCGCCCGCACCGCCGGCATAGCCGCTACCCGCGACGCGCCCTCGCCCGCCACTTCGGTGCGAATTTCCCGGCTAACTTCGCTATGTCCCAGCCAAATTTGCTCCTCGCCCGAGGCATCTCCGGAAAAGCGAATGTTCATGGTGCCAGCCAGCGCGGCGTGCCCGGCCTCGTCGTGTGGTTCCAGGCCGTATCGGGAACCGGCTAACGCCAACAGTCGGTATAGCGCGCCGCTGTCGAGCAGATTCCAGCCCAACTGGTCAGCCACGCGCCGCGCCAGCGTGCCTTTACCGGAGCCGCTGGGACCATCAATGGTGAGAACCGGAACCGAACTCATGAAGACTGCCTAGTCAAAATTACCAGGAGGCAGTTTAACGGCTTCGTTATCGGAAAGGCGCAATGTGGCCCGCTGTCGTTAGGCCTATGCTCCAGCCGTACTTGCTCGTACTCGGGGGTGGGTTATGCGATTCCACAGTGACTCCTCTCGGCAAGCATGCAGCGGCCATGCGCCACGCTCCCTAGCCACGGCATTCAGCATGGTGGCGCTGTGTCTGATGCTACCCGCCTGCACTCGGCAGGATGTCTTACCCAGTAGCGTAACTCAGGCGTTTGAAATCGCCTTTACCAAGCACGATTTGCCCGGCTGCCTGGCGTTGTTCGCCGACGATGCGCAGATACTGCCGGAACATGGCGCAGTGATTACCGGCCGCGCCGAAATTGAAGCGTTTCTCAAGAACCAGATGACGCCGGTGGTCTCGTTCAACACCGATACCGACATGATACTGAGGCGCGGTGACGTCGCGGTCGAACAGGGCCACTTTACCGTTCGTAACATCCGTCGCGGTACGAACATTGAAATGGGCAAGTACATGCACATCTGGCGCAAGGTGGATCGAGAGTGGCGACTGTTTCGCGTCATGTACAACACCGATGTCGCGCCGCAGGGGTTCGCCACTGTGGAGCCGCTGCCTGAGGATGTACTCTAGCTGCCATGAGCAATCGCCTGACGATCCCTATTTTTCCGCTGGGAGTAGTTCTGTATCCACACGGCTTGCTGCCGCTGAAAATTTTTGAGCAGCGCTACATGGAAATGACCAAGGCTTGCATCCGTGACAACACCCCGTTTGGCGTGTGCCTGATCCGTGCCGGTCGTGAAGTCGGCTCAACCGCCGTACCGTTTGCAACAGGGTGCACCGCGCGCATCAAACAATGGGATATGCCGCAGATGGGCATTTTTCACCTCAAGACACAGGGCGAGCAGTTGTTTCGCATTGTTGAACAATGGACAGACAACCATGGTCTGCTACATGCGCAAGTCGAAATGGACGAACCGCAGGATCCCCTGCCACTACCAACCCAACATCTAAAGTTGGTGGAACTCTTGCAAGAAATCATGGCCAAGGTGGGATTGGAGCGTTTTCCCACGCCGCTGCAACTAGACGATGCTGCCTGGGTCGGCTATCGCCTACTGGAAGTTCTACCGTTTACCAGCCCCATCAAGCAGCAGTTAATGGAACAACGTGATGCATTGGCAACGCTCCAACTCATCAGCGATTTTCTGGAAGCGAACAAAATCGCACTGTGACTGGTCGCGCCGCGCCATTAGTGTCCCAACGTTGATCGCAGCGACGCGTTTAAGTGGTTGAACATGACACCGAAAGCCAGCTCGTGTGTGCAATTCATCGCCATTCCTTAGCCGCTGTTCTTGCGAGTGGGCGTGGTCAGTATGGCTCAATCTGCCCAAGGGTCAGCGTGGCCGCAAACTCTTCTTCGAACATGTCTAGCTTGGCCTCGCGAAAAACCTTGAAGCGATTGAGCCAGGGCTCCGTGCCGAGCATTTCGATGTGGAACCGCAGCGGCGCACCGTTTGCCTCAGCGCGCTGGATCGCGGCATCGATGTCTTTGACGCCGAACACAATCGTGACCGACCCTTCGCCGAACTTCTGGATGCGGTCCCAATAGCGGCCATGATTATCCATGGGCGCAATCAGTTCGAGGCCCGCATCCCACGCGGGCACGGCGATCACCCTAGCCGAGTCGTTCGTCACTTCTTCGTCCCATACGACGCCAAGAACATCACTGAATAGTTTCTTGTACTTTGCGAAGTTCTCGTACTTAACGAGAATTGCGAGGTGATCCAGTCGATTGATGGACTGCTGCATCTACTTTCCTCTACATAGCACGCCGGTTTCATCCGGCTCAGTGACTCGTAATCCCTTCCTTCGCCGTTTCTGAAGTCGGTCCGGACCCCTTACTCAGTTGTTCTCGGGCAGATGCGCGGATGTAGGACCAGATCTGGTGTACTTGCTGGCGTGTCAGCGCGGCAAACGGCGGCATGCCCCGGGGTGCGAGGGCACCGTCGTGCAGCACTGCCCACAGCGCGTCTTCGGAAAGCGTTAGCGGCGATTCCCGTAGGTCCGGAGCCGGCGACCCCGCTCCGAGCAACCCCCGCCCATGGCAGGAACCGCAGGAACCGAATAGCGCGCGTCCGGCTACAACATCGGCTGCATCGAGGACGACGGACGGGTCATCCACCGCATGAACCACCATGTCACGCCCCGGCGATGGCGGCAGGGATTTTTTGCCGCCTAACGCGAACGTCAGCAAGCGTCGCGGTTGCTTGCCGTATTTCCAACCCACGTTGGTGACGTCGCTGGTCGAGCCGGTGGCACCGCCCCAGCCGACCAGCACCGAGACGTACTGCTTGCCGTTGACCATGTAACTGACGGGCGCGCCGACAATGCCCAGGCCGGCATTGAATTGCCAAAGCTCCTTGCCCGTCGTCGCATCGTGGGCGCGGAAATAACCATCGGCGGTGCCCTGGAACACGAGGTTGCCCGCGGTTGCCAGTGTTCCCCCGTTCCACAGGAACGGTCGCGGCATCTTCCAGCGTGGCTTTTGCGCCACCGGATCCCACGCCAGTAGTGCGCCCGTGCCGTCTTCGGCATCTTGCTTGACGAAGCTGGCGCTCGCACCCGTGATGGACGCCTTGTTTGCCGAGTAACGCGCACCGAGCTGCATGTAGGGGATATAGACCAGACCGGTGTTCGGGCTGAAGGACATGGGCTGCCAGTTGTGGGTGCCCGACATGCTGGGCCACAGAACCACCTCGCCGTGCTCGTAGCGAATGCCGGGTGCCTCGACCGGCCTGCCGGTCTCGATGTCGATTCGTTCTGCCCAGGTGACCTTGCCGGTCTTCTCCGCCGAAATCAGCTTGCCGGTCTCGCGGTCGATCACATAGAAAAACCCATTGGTCGGGCTTTGCATCAGGACCTTGCGCTCCCGTCCGCCAATGACCAGCGTGGCTGGGATCATGTTGGTGGTCGCCTTGTAATCCCAAGCCTCCAGCGGGTTTTGCTGGTAGTGCCAGACATATTTGCCGGTGTCGGCGTTGAGCGCGACGATGGAGGCGAGAAACAGATTGTCGCCGCCGCCGGGACTGCGAATAGCCGGGTTGTAAGGGCCGGCATTGCCGACGCCGATATAAATCAGGTTCAGTTCCGGGTCGAAAGTCATGCTGTCCCAGACAGCGCCACCGGTGCCGGTCTTCCAGTATTCGCCGGTCCAGGTCTTAGCCGCCATTTCCATGGTCGGATCGCCGCGGTTCTGATCCGGGCTACCCGGCACGGTGTAGAAGCGCCAGACCTGCTTGCCGGTCACCTGGTCATAGGCCGTCGCATAGCCGCGCAGGCCGAGATCGCCACCGCCATTGCCAATGATGACTTTGCCTTTGAAAACGCGGGGCGCACCCGTGATCCAGTAGAACTGCTTGTCGAGCGGCAGCGTCTCTGCCGTCCACTGTTCTTTGCCGGTGCGGGCGTCGAGCGCGACCAGCCGGCCGTCACGGACACCGATGAATATCCGGCCGTTGTCGTAGGCGACACCGCGATTAACGGGCAGGCCGCGCAACATCCGGTCAGGATTCACCTTCCAGATCTGCGGGTCGTACGTCCACAGCAGCTTGCCGGTGACGGCGTCCACCGCATACACCGCCGAATAGCTGCCAGAGAAATACAGCACGCCGTTTACTGCGAGCGGACGTGCTTCCAAGGTGACCTCGCCCTCCAAGTCGAGAGATGAGGCTAGACCCATGCGTTGGATATTCGCCGCGGTGATCTTGTCGAGCGGGCTGTAGGCACTTTCGTCTGTACCGCCATCGTGGTTCAGTTTGCTGGCGGCTTGCTGTGCAAACCCGTCAGTGGTCGCAGCCGCGAGCGTCACCATGGCAGCAAAACACAGCGCCGCAGCTCGTCCTATTGTCATTGCCATCTTTGCCAACCTTTTAAAATCAATTCTGGGGTCGTTCTGCAATACAGAGCGTGCGCCACTCCGTCACGCTTGACGAGTGGTGCAGCATTCAGCGTACCGGAAGATTTGGCGGATTAACGCTTACTCATGACCCGGAAGCCGAGACTGTGTCCCGCATAGTCCGTCACGAACAAGGCGCGATTTCCCGCGCGGGCGTACCACGGTGTGTTACCCGATGAGCCGCCGCGCATGACGCGTGCATCGCAATCCCCGGTCACCCACGGCGAGCCATCGGTGGGAGCGCCCTGATAGTTGCTATTCCAACAGTCCTCGGTCCACTCCCAGACGTTGCCGAGAATATCGTACAGCCCCCAGGGATTGGGCTTGAACGAACCGACCGGCGAATTGACCGGGTAGCCATCGTCGCAATTAAAGCGATGGAAGGCGCCGCTCGCGCCGGTGCCGAAATATCGGTCCTGGGAAAGATCCGCCTGATTGGAATAGAGACACGCTTTATTGCGGTCTTGCGGATCGTTGCCCCAGAAATAAGCGGTGGTAGTGCCGGCCCGGGCCGCATATTCGTAGACTGCTTCGGTTGGCAGGCTGTAGCTGACACCCGTCTTGCGACTCAGCCAGTCGGTATAGGCCTTGGCGTCTTCCCAGGTGACGCAAGTCACTGGATCGCGGTCCGTGTATTCGTAGCTGGGGTTGTGCCAGTTGTAACCGATGCGCGGTTCGTACACCCAGACCTTGTCTCTCACCTTCATGTTGATCGTGCAGTTGTTGGACGGCTGGTAGCCAGTCGCCTTAATGAAGGCGCGGAATTCAGCGATGGTGAGCTCGTACTTGGCGATGGCGTAACCGGGTCCGATGTCCACCTTGTGTATGGGCTCCGCCTTGCCGGATTGATGCGGGGGTGCGCCGGCGCGTATGTCCTCATCGCGAGAAGCGCCCATCATGAAGCTGCCAGCCGGCAGGCTGATCATCTCAGGGCAGATAGTTGCACAGTCGCGGAAGGCTTCGGCGTTCGCTGCGCCGTTCGATCCCGAAGCCGCGATGGCAGGCGGAGCTACGACGGGAACCGGGAAGGCAGGAAGGTATAGCGTCCTGGGCGTTTCCTCGCCGAAGGTCATGGTCAGGCTCGCCGGTTTGGAACGATCCGCCAGCAGCAGGGTGAAGGCCTCGGCGAAATACTGATCCTTCGGTCCCAGCTTTTTCAGAAAGCCGGTGAGCTGAGCGGTATTTTTGATGTTCTCGGAAGCAACCACCGTCACCGGGTAAGGTCCCACGCCCACCGGCCTGGTGTGCGCGAACATCATGTTGATGGCGCCAGGCTTGGACTCACGGGCTCGCATCCACAGACCGACGTTCTGCGCGGCGACGCACAGCGTAAAATCTTTGAGCCCCTTGTCATCGAGCAGGTTAGAGGCCCAAAACTTAGCGTATTCGGCGCCCTGCGGCATGCCCAGTGCGTCGATCGCGGTCTGCGCCCGCTGTTTGGCCTGGAGCAAGTTGGCACTGCCCGCGACCAGCGGATAGTAGTTGGGGTCACCGGGTTTGAGCGCCTGGAATTTCGCAAATTCGGTTCTCGTCATTTGCGTGACGAAGGCCAGTCTCTCGACCTCGACGAGCGAGGCAAGGCCGCGGCTTGTAAAGTCGGAGAGGCGGCACGCCGCCATCGCGTGGGGCGCGGCAAGCAGCGCCAGTACACCGGCCAGCAGGGCCTTGGACAGCAATCGCGCTGGCCTACGGCCCTGGCTATCAAATTCGGATTGCTGCTGTTTCAGGTTCAATTGAACCGTCGTTACTGCGGATATTCTGGACATTTGAATTCCCCCGACTGCTGCTGTTATCGCCACTTGTGCGCTTATGGGCCGGGCAATGGCTGCGGGTCATAACTCCCGAGATAAGGCCTAGCCAAAATGATCACCAACAAAATTTAGCATATGCTAAATTTGAATTGTAAGGAAGCTCCGAATCCCAACGCATTTTCGTTTCTTTACCGTGTAACCGATTCGGCAAAGCATATTTGTCCGCTACAGTCGATGTCGAAACAACAATCAGATATGGGGAACAGCATGACGACAGACGCTGGCGCGACGCCGCGCAAAGGGTGGTATCACGGCTGGAACATCGTGGCAGCCTGCGTGGTTTCCATGATCGCGGCAAGAGGGCTCCCGGTGAGTACCTTCACCCTCTTTGTCCAAGATTGGTCGAAGGAATTGGGCACGCCGATCAGCACCTTGCAGTTGCTCATGGCGCCGATGGCCCTCGCCTGCGCCGTGCTAGCCCCAATCGTCGGCTCGCTTGCCGACAAATATCCGGCTCGCTGGCTCTACGCCGCCGGCCTGCTCGGTACGGCAGCGTTGTTGCTGGGCGTCAGCGTGGCCACGGCCACTTGGCAGCTCGTGGCGCTTTACGCCGTCGTACTGCCCATCACTATCACTCTGTCGGCGACGGTGGTGGGTAATCCCTTGATCGCCCGGTGGTTCGTGCGGCGCATCGGCTTGGCGCTGGGGCTCGCCGGTTTCGGCATGGGGCTGGCCGGCGTGGTTCTGCCACCCATCATCGGAGCCGTCATGCCGCTGCTGGGTTGGCGGACGGTCTGGCAGTGGGGCGCGCTCCTAACGGCCCTGGTGGTCGCGCCAATCGTCGTGCTGACCATGCGCAACCGACCGACCGAGCGCGACGGGCTGCACTACATCAAGGTCGAGGGTGCACAGCAACGTAACCAGGGCCACGGTGGCAAGGATGGCGGCGGCCTGCGCTTTCGCGACATCATCAAACGGAGAAATTTCCTGTTGCTGCTCGCTGTGGTGGTGCCGGTCCTGGCGGTTCATGGCGGCAACACTCAGAACCTCGCGCCGATTGCGCTCAGTCGCGGCTTCACCCAGCAATCGGTCGGCATTCTGCTGTCTGTAATGAACCTCGCAACCATCATCGCCACCCTGGCGCTGGGCTTGGTCTCCGATCGGTTCGGCAACCGCGTGCCCTTAGTGGCGCTTGGCGTGATGGCCGCCGCCGGCACGGCGATCATCGGTGTTAGCGACAGCTTTCTGGTCCTGTGTTTCGGCGTGGCGTTGGTGGGCGCGGCCGCGGGCATCTGGACCCTGGTCGCTGCCGCAATTGCTGCGGAGTTCGGTGCTGCCAGCGTAGGCAAAGGCTTCGGTGTCGTAATTTCCTTCACGCCGTTAGCAGCGCTGGCGCCATTCGCCATCGCCAAGGTCCATGAAAATACCGGCAGCTATGCCACTAGCCTGCTGGTCGCGGCAGTCGTGGCATTAATTGGCACTGCCGTCGTTTCCCTGATGCGCGAACGTCGTGGAGAGCAACCCGGCCCCGCTTAGCACTCTCTCGGCTTGACAGCGAACGGCCGGCTAGGCAAATTTAGCGATCGCTAAATCCTGTGCGGCGGCTACTTCCTCTACCACCTCGTACGTGTTGAGGTCTGGGCAAGGCCCTTGGTTCGCGATGCGGAAAGTGCTGCCAAAAACACAGGTGGAGGAAAGACCATGTTTAATCTAACCGGCAAGCGTGCCTTGATTACCGGAGCGAGTCGTGGCGTCGGGTTTGGCGTTGCCAAAACCTTCGCCGCCGCCGGCGCAGAGGTAGTGGCTACGGGACGTAACCAAGAGCGCCTGCAAAACTTGGCGCGCGAGATCGAGACCGCCGGCGGCAAGATCAAGATTATTCCCGGCGATCTCTCGACACGCGAGGGGACGCGCGAGTTGGCCCGGCACTGCGGGGAAATCGACATTCTCGTCAACAATGCCGCGCATCTGACTGCCACTCGTCAGTCGATTCTCGTCCAAGACGATACAGCCTGGGATATGGAGTTCGCGGTCAACCTGACGGCGCCCGTCACCTTGATGCAAGCACTGGTACCGGGCATGGTGGAGCGCGGCGGCGGTGTGGTGATCAACATCTCGACAATTGCCGTGCGCCAGACGAATCCGATGGATTCGGCCTATGCCGCGTCCAAGTCGGGGCTGGAAGCGGCGACCAGAGCCGCAGCGCTCGATCTCGGCCAGCACGGTGTCAGAGTCAACGCCATCGCCCTGGGCATGACCGCCACTGAAATCTGGGACGACATGCCTATTCAGGGCATGACGATGGAGGGTTTGGCCAAGCAGATGGTGCCCATCGGGCGAGCGACGGCGGTCTCTGAAGTTGCGGCGCTGTGCCTATTCCTTGCCAGCGATGCAGCACCCGCGATAAACGGTTCGATTATCACCCTCGACGGCGGCATGACCGCGGGGGCGTTCAGACCCGGCGGCGGATATCGTCGCGAGGCTAAGCAAAAAGAACCTGCCGCGTCATAAGTTGCGAGTTCAAGGCGTATCGCGCCATGGTCATGCCGGCAAATTTCAAACCTTGCCGGCTGCCACCGACGTCAGTTAACGGCTTCAAGGCCTTCGATCGTAGTGCGATGCATGGTTCTGCCCGAC
>JANMSB010000425.1:0-2161 GCA_031388915.1 Pseudomonadota bacterium
CGACAGCAAGGGCAATCATCTTGTTGAAACTTTCCTGCATCTTGCCCCGTCACTTGGGTGCTCAGCGCGGGGTGAGCATTCAGCCTCTATTGAAATTCTCCGGAACAACGAACCATTTGCATTGATCACTGGATTGTCGATGCCGCCAGCGGCAGAAAGCTGGTATTGCCCAGAGTTTGGCGTAACGATAGCCAATCGACGACTGGAGACCGCCCTGATTACACCACTGCCTGCAACGCAGTCTTATCGCATCACAATGTCCGAGCTGGTTAGCTCAGGGAATTCCCGGTGATGTGGTCATTGCTGTCTGCTTCTGCCTCTAACGATTTGGCGCGACGGACGTAAAACAGCAGCGAGAACAGCAAAAGCAGCGGTATGAGTCGCAGCAGCCAGATCAACGCCTGAGCAGCCCAGATCAGGTATGACTTTCCGGCAAATAGTCGCGCGTAATCTTCTTGAGAAACATAGGAGTGCGGATAGTATCCAAACACGATGGCTACACCGCTGTAGATAATGCGCTCAAGCCGCTTATTGCCCAGCGGGATATATATGCGGTTGATAAAGGAGAAATACCGCGCGATCTCATCCCGCGGCACCACACCAACTGCCGAGCCTTCAAGAAAGTTGCCGTAATAGGCCGACTCCACATCCTTGCGAACATTCAACGGCAAGATTGCAGGCTGGTCGAGGTGTTTCTTCAGTAACGTTGGCAGATCGATGAAGCTGTCCTTCACTCGCGGCAGACCACCCTCGAGAATATCCACCAGACCTCTATGTGTTACGCCATCAATTATGTATGACATATCAAGTACGGTATGCCCCGTGCCGGAGAAAAGACCGTCATAGGGAATAATATGCACGACTTGAAACGCGTAGCTGCGTTGCAGCAACAAAAATGCCATACCGAACGACAGATTTGAACAATTGCCACGGCCCGTTTTGATCGTCTTGTGAAATCTATCCTGAGGCAAAACATCAAAAATCGACCCGCTATCCCGGTAAGGAATCGGTTCAAGCAACTGACGCACGTCGGGAGCCGAGCGGGAAGACTCGGCCGAACCGGTCAAGAACACGTCCATGGTATCAACCGGCGCGAGCATGGCCGCTTTCTGAAAAGCCACGAGCGAAATGCTCAGAAATAAGGCAATCAACAAGGCAGCCAGGGCAACCGCACACAGAAATACGACCCGGAGCGTGAACCGAAAGTTCACCAACATCACGCACTCCCCTAGCATGAGTTATTTTTTTGTGGGGCGACAGCGCACCCTCAAATTATCTTTTGTCAGCACCTACCCACCCTACCTTAACAACCGCCCAATTTCCACAGCATTCGCCGCCATTAAGAACTCACTTAAGCTGTTACCGAGCCTGAAATTCGCACTTTACACACCCCCTGCTCGAGCTAGAAAAGACCAGTTCAAAGTGGTAGCTTAGCCACCCTTGCAGTGCGGCGGCAGTAAAGCTGACTGCGGCAGCCGGCTGTAACTTTGCGTACAACAATTTTTACTAGCAAAGGCCAGATTTAGCGCCCCTACACTATGAAAGTTCTGTTTTTATCGCATTATTTTCCGCCGGAAGTAAACGCTCCGGCCACACGTACTTATGAGCACTGCCGGCGCTGGGTAGAGTTAGGGCACGAAGTCACTGTAATTAGCTGCGTGCCGCATCACCCGATGGGTAAAGCTTATCCAGGCTATCGCAACCGCCTGGTGCAGACCGAATACAAGGACGGCATCAAAGCCATCAAGGTGCGGACCTACATCACTGCGAACGAGGGCTTTATTAAGCGCACCTGGAATTACATATTCTATATGCTCATGACTATCGTGATCGCGCCTTTCCTGAACCGTGCCGATATCGTTATCTCTACCTCACCGCAGTTTTTCAATGGCCTTGCCGGTTATTTTGTCTCTCGCATCAAGCGCTGCCCGTGGCTGCTGGAAATTCGCGACTTATGGCCCGAATCGATTGTTGCGGTCGGAGCAGTCAAAAATCGCATGGTGATTCGCACGCTCGAAGCAGTCGAACGCTTCGTTTATCGCAAGGCCGACCACATCGTAGCCGTTACATACGCGTTTCAACGCCACATCGCCGAACGCGGCGGGCAGCGCGATCGCATCAGCGTGATTCGCAACGGCGTGGATCTGAAATTCTTCGAACC
>JANMSB010000442.1:0-3890 GCA_031388915.1 Pseudomonadota bacterium
TTGTATGCCTCGTTTCTACAGGAAGCAGCGCAGATCATGGGCGATGAACGCTTGCAACAAGCCTCCAAACAACTCACCGATGCCGGCGACGAATGGCGTCGCTTTGCACTAAGAGCCACAAAGATGGTGCGCGGCCGTGAGTCGATGAATCTGCCTGCGTTGCGCGATCAGCTAAACAATGTGGCTGATCGCGAAGCAGCGGTATGGCAGAAGTTGAAAGCGATTTAAGCCCTGCTGTGTCCGTATAAGCAAGTTTTATCAGATGGTTTCCGTGTTGTGTTGAACGAGTGTTCCGTCATCCATCTCGGCAGGGTGTCAGAGCGGTTCGGGCTGCTTACCTACGGTATCGAATGTCCGGTTTGGATGCTGGAGGCTTTCGGGTAAGAACGACCCGAAGCGGACATTCGCTAGACTAAGTCGCGTGTTGGTTTGACTCGGCTCACCTGCCTTGCGGTTACGAGTTGAATGCAGACAGTAAGCAAAAATTAGCCTCCGTTCCCTTGACGGTGAAATGGCTTAGCAAGGGGGCGAAGGCGTTTCCTCAAAGGCACTCATGTTAAACGCACCCGCTGATGGTGTAACGGCATCGGAGCAATACCTGATACGACTTGTGCGCAAGTCGTTCCTTTCCCTGTGGAGCTTTCCGAATCTCTATCGAGACTCCGGGAGAACGGGAGGAAAGGGTGATGGGCAGGAACTCGCGGACGTGCTTGTGCTATTCAATGAGCACGTCATTATCTTTTCAGACAAACACGCCGCGTACCCTAAGCACGCCAATGCTAGCGTTGCTTGGGCGCGCTGGTATCGTTACGCGGTAGAGAAGTCCGCAAAGCAACTTGTCGGTGCGCGCAACTGGATTCAGTCCCATCCGGATCGGGTGTTTCTCGATAAGGGTTGCACGCATGTGCTCCCCCTATCGTTTCCTCTCTCCGATGTGGCGAAGTTTCATCTTGTCGCTGTGACGCGCGGCGCACATGACGCTTGCCGAGCTCACTTCAACAACCAGAGCATTGGCAGTCTGATTGTTGATATGACAGTGGAAGGTAAGGATCACTATAACGAGCCATTCCGTATTGGCCGTGTGTTTCCCCGGCCGTTCATCCATGTTCTAGATGAGTTCTCTCTTGAGGTCTTACTGCGAGAGCTCGATACCGTTACAGACTTCGTTAGGTATCTTGAGAAGCGAGAGCAGTTCTTGAGTCGCACCATGCCGCAGATAATTGCCAGCGGCGAGGAGCAACTGACTGCTATCTACCTGACTAAACTCAATGACGATGGGCGGCACGATTTTGTGTTCCCCAAGAGCGACGCCGACGGTCCATTGAATGTCGCCTACTTCGATGAAGGATTTTGGGAGGAGCTAGTTGGGAATCCGCAATACGTGGCGAAGAAGGCCGCAGACCAGGTTAGCTACGCATGGGACAATCTCATAGAACACTTCGTAAAGTTGTCCGATCCGGCCTCCATGAAGGAGTCAGAACAAGCCCTCCGCCTTCTGGCGTCTGAATCACGTTTCTCACGGCGGCATCTTAGTGAGCAGTTCCTAGGTGCACTCAATAAGGCGGTTCCTGACGGAGATCGATTCGCGCGCTGTGGTAGCTCTGCCGATGATCCGAGTAGATGTTATGTGTTCCTGATACTGCCGCGTCCATCATTCGTGAAGACGTATCAGGAGTATCGAGAGGCCCGCAAGAATCTCCTGCATGCCTACTGCTCTGTCGCCAAGCTCATCTTGCCTGAGGCGCGCATGATAATAGGGATTGCGACTGAGCCGCGCGGGGCAAAGGGCGCGTCCGAGGATTTGCTCGCGATGGACGTAGGGCCGGAAAGTTGGAGCGAGGAACTCGCTCAGGAAGCTGGGGACATACAGGCTCGAGTCGGTATTTTCCTAGAGAATCGCATCGTGAAGTACAGAGGGAACTCAAAGGAGTTTCCTGATGTGCCGGCGGCGGCAAAGGGCGATCTAAGTCCAGCGGGGAGACTTCGAGAGCGGGAACGGTTGCGGAACATCGAGCGATTAAGAAAGCGGCAGTTCAAAAAAAAAGAACCGCGACCTATCGCGCCCATAAATCAACTCCCTCCGGTGCCGGGAAACGAGTGTGATGTTGCTGTAATCACGGATGACGCAATTGCGGCCTTCACGAAGTAGAACGATGTCGTTCTCATATTCTTTCCCGCGAGAATTTCGTTGCTAGGTTTGCATACTACCAATGCCCGCTCCGGGCCGTTTTGTCCTATTGGATGGCCGCTCTGGAAAAAAGCAGTCGGTTACTTGCTGCTGCCAGTCATGATCACCGCGTTCAGTCGGGGCGCTCGATATAAGAGGGTCGTGGCGGGTCCAGGATGATACTTTCGTTGTCTGGCTATCCGGCGCCTACTCATATCTCTCTCTTCGATTGGCCGGCCAATATTCCAGACAAGACTGGCCTCTTCTCCGAAACGCCGGGATTAAAATTCCGGCCTACATGGATGTAGGTCATGCCGGGCTTGCCTGGAGCACTGACCGGCCGGCCTACATGGATGTAGGTCATGCCGGTTTGGTCTGGAGCATTAACCGGCCGGTCTACATCAAGCCGACTGCTTCGCCACCAATTCCGCTTCCGCCGCTCGCATACCTTGCACCACCGGCCGTGCATTGATGCGATCAATGTAAGCGCGAATCGCCGGCAGGTCGGGCACCAGTTTGAACATCACCGTCCAGCTCAGCGCCATTCCCCATAACACGTCGGCGGCGGTGAATTTGTCGCCGAGCAGATAGGGGCCTTTTTCAAGCTGATCGGTGAGGATTTTTAGCATGGTGTCGTAATCGCCATAGGGCGACGTGGATGGCGGTACGGGTTCGCGTTTCATCGCTTTATCCACTACGGCCGGTTCGAAGCTGGAGCCGTAATACACCATCCAGCGTAGGTACGGACCACGCAAGGAATCGCCGATGGCGGGCGCCAAGCCGTTCTTGGGAAATAAGTCGGCCAAGTAAATGTAGATCGCGCCTTGTTCTGTGATCAGTGCATCGCCATGTGTGATCGCTGGCACCTTGCCCATGGGGTTGATGGCCAGATATTCCGGTTTGCGGGTGTCACCGGCTTGCAGGTTGAGTAGCTTCAAATCGTAGTCCGCGCCGAGTTCTTCCAACAGGATGCGTGCGCCGAGCGCGCGGCTTTGCGGGGCGTAGAACAGGGTGATTTTGCGATTGGCAGTCATGGCGCGCTCCATTCACGTGGGGGTATAGCCTACTGTGCCATTGCTGGTTGGGCAGCACCAGTCGGGTAGATACACGTTTGTCCGACTATCGCTTTACCAGCATGGCGCTATAACGTTGATCGTTATCAGCGTTGATATGCAGCAGGTAAGTTGCCGCAATCTGGCTGGTTAAGAACTCGCTAATCACTGCGCCACTGTGACTGTCGTAATAACCATGCTGTGCACGATAGCCAAATACAGTGCGCAGGCCGGATGCGGTTTTAATGTGTTCGAAGTCTGCCGCCGGTAAAAACTGACCGGCGGCGATCTGGCAGGACTCATTGGCTAGTTTCTGTTGCTTGATCCACTCGGCCAACGCATCTCGATCCTCAAAGTGTTGTGCGGCAAGCAGTTCACCCACGCGCGGGCGTTGGTCATCCGGCGGTCCCAGCCACAACCAATGACTGCCCTCACCCATGAGCGTGTCGCGTGATAGTTGTAGTCGCTGGCGATGCTCGTTCAGTGGTGCGGTGGCAATGTCGACGCTGCCTACTAATGCGGAATTCACGACGCCTAGCGACAAATCCAATACCGCCAGTTGCAGCACGCTTTCAAACGCGAAGTAGCGATTGCAAACGAAGTTGCTGCGCGCGTGCAGGCCTAAGTGTTGCGCCAGATAAAAACAGGCGGCATTGCTGACCGTGTTGACG
>JANMSB010000453.1:0-4523 GCA_031388915.1 Pseudomonadota bacterium
GCGGCAGCATCGTCCTCACGACCATTAGCCAAAGTGAATGCGCCGAAAGCGGCGCCACGCAAGCGCAAAGTGCCCGTCGCAGCGCCACCTTTGAAAGAGCCTGACCACGACACTGCGTTGGAAGCCCAAGAGGTTCAGTAGATCTTTATTGCTTCATTTGGTTGTTGGTGATGAGCCGTCAGCAGATGATTTGGATTGCATCGCTGCTGCAAGATATTCGGAAGTAGTCAACAATTCATCATCTGCATAGCATCACTCTGCAATGTAGATCGAATACTTTGTTTGTGCCTGCCATTGCGCAGGAGCCAGCTTCGCTTTTTATCGGGCTGGCGCTTGGGACTGTTGCCGGAGTTTATGGCGGGTTGCCATCCGGCAGCACCCCTTGGTGCATTCGTTCTCGGCGAGCGCATGGAAGTTGCCTGGACGAGAACGCGCAGTGGCAAATCCCGAATTGATTGTTTTTCTAATGGTCGGGGTGACAGGACTTGAACCTGCGACCTCTACGTCCCGAACGTAGCGCTCTACCAAGCTGAGCTACACCCCGAAGCAGGCGATCTTGAATGACCTGACTTGAATAGCTTGAACGGTGGGTTTGAATCAGCAAGCCAGGAATTGAATGAATTCAGTAGCTGCGACTGACGGCAAATTCCGCAAGCTCGCGCAGGGCTGTCACATGAGCCGAGTCCGGCAGCTCGGAAAGTGCTGCAATGGCAAGGTCGGCTTCCCGTCGCGCGAGGCTTGCAGTGTACTTAAGCCCCCCGGTCGATTCAATTATTTGCGTGATTTGCTCAACCGACTCCAGGCCACCGTGTTCGATGGCATTGCGCATCAGCGCTTGTTGTTCGGCGTTGCAATGTTTGAGCGCATAAATCAGCGGTAGTGTGGGTTTGCCTTCGGCGAGGTCGTCACCGAGGTTTTTGCCCAGTTCTTCGCGGCTGGCGCGATAGTCGAGCACGTCATCCACCAATTGAAACGCCGTGCCGAGATGTTTGCCGTAGCGTGCCAGCGCTTGTTCATGCGCTGCGGGCGCGTTAGCAACAATGGCCGCAATCTGTGCGCCGGCTTCAAACAGCTTGGCGGTCTTGCGATAAATAACTTCGAAGTAACGGGTTTCAGTGGTGTCGGGGTCGTGCGCATTCATCAGTTGCAGCACTTCGCCTTCGGCAATTTTGTTGGTGGCGCTGGCCATCACGTCCATGACGCGCATACTGCCCAGTTCCACCATCATCTCGAAGGCGCGCGAATACAGGTAGTCGCCCACCAGCACGCTGGCCTCGTTGCCCCAGACGGCATTGGCGGTGTCGCGGCCACGGCGTAATTCCGAGCCGTCGACTACGTCGTCATGCAGCAGGGTGGCGGTATGAATGAATTCGACGATGGCGGAGGTGCTGACTAGGCGAGTACCGGCGACCCCTTCGCTGGATTGCCCACAGGCTTTGCCCACCAACACGGCGACCAGGGGTCGAATCCGCTTGCCGCCAGCGTGAATGATGTATTCGGCCACTTGGTTGACGAGTACCACATCGCTGGCCAGTCGGGCGCGGATGACCGCATCCACGGCGAGCAACTCGGCGGCGATGGGCTGTTTGATCGAATCGAGGCTCATGAACTCTGCATACGGCCAAAAAGGACGGCAATGGTAGCTGAAAATGGGTGAAGTACAGTTAAGCGGTATTTTTGTTTGAGATTGTGGGTGGTCGAATCGGTATTTATTTAGGTTCCGAACTGCTGCCCCACGGGTGATCATTGATAACCCATTTCACCAGAAAAACCCTTGCTCCGACGGGCGCTTATCCGTAAACTTCGCGACCTTTCGCCGGGGGTACCCGGGTAATTCAGCCGCAGTGCCAGCTTTATCGAGTCGGTCGCGGGTAATTGGAGTGAGTTTAAACATGTACGCTGTGATCGCCACAGGTGGAAAGCAGTATCGCGTCAGCGAAGGCACGGTTCTGCGCATTGAAAAGCTGGAAGTCGAGGCCGGTTCGGCCGTCGAGTTCGACCAAGTGTTGCTGGTCGCCAATGGCGATAAAGTTTCCGTGGGTGCGCCGCTGGTTTCCGGCAGCAAGGTCACTGCTACCGTGCAAAAGCACGGTCAGGGCGACAAGGTGTCGTTCGTGAAATTCCGTCGTCGCAAGCATTACATGCGCCGCGGCGGTCACCGTCAGCAGTACACTGAAATCAAAGTTACCGGCATTCTTGGCGCTTAGTTTTTAATACTATTTGGGCGCTGAAGTTTTAGAGGGCAATAGAAAATGGCACATAAAAAGGCAGGCGGCAGTACTAAGAACGGCCGCGATTCAGAATCCAAACGTCTGGGCTTGAAGAAGTTCGGTGGCGAAGCAGTGATCGGTGGCAACATCATCGTCCGTCAGCGCGGCACCCAGTTCTGGCCCGGTGACAATGTTGGCATGGGCACCGATCACACCTTGTTCGCCAAGGCGAACGGCCGGGTGGAGTTTCGCAAGCGCGGCGCTGCCCAGCACACCTACGTGAGCGTGGTTACCGAGTAACCTCGGTTCGCTTGATCGGTTATAAAAACCCCGGCGCTGCTGGGGTTTTTTATTGGCGGTGCCTGGGTTTGAGTTGCAGCGCTCTGGGAAAAGTTTGAGCCAATCATGAAATTCGTCGACGAAGCAATCATCACTGTCCAGGGTGGCAACGGCGGGCGTGGCGCCGTAAGTTTCCGTCGCGAAAAATTCATTCCTTTCGGCGGCCCGGATGGTGGCGACGGCGGCAGTGGCGCCAGCATCTATCTGGAAGCGAAAGACGGGATCAACACGCTGGCTGACTTTCGCTATCACCGCTCATTCCGTGGGACGCATGGCACTGCAGGTAGCGGCAATGACTGCACCGGCGCAGGTGGCGACGATGCGGTCGTGCAGGTGCCGGTGGGCACGGTGGTGTTCGATACCGAAACCGACGAAGAGCTCGGCGATTTGACTGAAGCGGGCCAACGCATTTTGGTGGTGAAGGGCGGTAAAGGTGGCTGGGGCAACGCGCGCTTTAAGAGCAGCATCAACCGCACGCCGCGCCGGGCCATGCCCGGTCTGCCTGGGGAGAAGCGAGAGTTACGCTTGGAAATGCGCGTGATCGCCGATGTGGGTCTGCTGGGCCTGCCGAATGCGGGTAAGTCCACGTTGATTCGTGCGGTGTCGGCCGCCAAACCCAAGGTGGCGGATTATCCGTTTACTACGCTGCATCCCAACCTAGGCGTGGTCTCAGTGGGTTTGCATCGCAGCTTTGTGATGGCTGATATCCCTGGGGTAATAGAAGGAGCAGCAGAGGGTGCGGGGCTGGGCTTGCGTTTCTTGAAGCATTTGCAGCGCACGCGGGTGCTGTTGCACTTGGTGGATATTCAGCCGCCGGACCCGGAAGCCGATCCGGTGAAAGATGCGCGCGCGATTGCTGCCGAGCTGAAAAAATACAGTCCACAGCTAGCCAAGAAGCAGCGCTGGCTGCTACTCAATAAGATTGATGCCTTACCCGAAGCCGGGGCCGAGAAGCTGTGTAAGGACATTGTGCGGCGTCTGCGCTGGAAGGGGCCGGTTTATAGAATTTCCGGTTTGGCGCGTGTGGGTACCGACAAGCTATGTCAGGACATCATGAGCTTGATCGAGCAGATGGCTGAGCAAGACCGGCAACATGCCTTGGATGAGGCTGCCAAAGAATAGGGCGCTTGTTCGGAGAGTCACCGATCAGCCTGTCATTTCGAGCTTAGCGAGAAATCTTTCTCTGGTGCCGAGATTGAGGCTGGCTAGATTTCTCCCTTCGGTCGAAATGACAGAGCCAAGTAATAAGCTCTTTTGGCTGAGGTTTAAACCGCAGGGAGTGGCGGCGGCTTAGAACAGGTTCTTAGATTCGAGTGGCCTGTTACCCATCAGGGTGATTTCAGGCCGATTGCCGGGAGTCGGCAAGGCCAGGCGAAGCCTGGCCGGATGCAAACAGTACTAGTTAACCGGCGAGTGCCTTCACGCGCGCATTCAACTGGCTCTTATGACGAGCTGCTTTGTTGCGGTGGATAATGCCCTTGTTGACCATGGAATCGATCACCGGCACAGCCACTTTCAGGTTGTTGACGGCGGCTTCCTTCTCGCCTGCTTCAACGGCGCTCAGGACATTCTTGATTGCGGTGCGCAGGCGCGAGCGAGCCGCCATGTTGTTGGCGCGACGCTGAATGGTCTGGCCGGCACGCTTGATTGCAGATTTGATATTCGCCACAGAATTCTGACTCCAAAAATGAGGCGCGAATTCTGCCGATGCATCCGCTTAAAGGCAAGGGGTAGGTGACTGTTTTAACGGAAATTTGGTGGCCCCACGGGCTGGCTATCGATACCATTGGCGCCCTTTGCCCTATTCCCTTTCAGCAAACCTCGTAAGCATACCCACCTGATGAGCCGCCGCATCTTTCGCAGCATGAGCGTTTTCGGTCTGATGACGCTGCTGTCCCGCATCACCGGGTTGTGGCGCGATACCGTGTACGCCAGCATGTTTGCCACCGGCGTGGCCGACGCCTGGTACGTGGC
>JANMSB010000479.1:0-2651 GCA_031388915.1 Pseudomonadota bacterium
GTGAGTGCCGGCGGCCGTATCTACGCCAAATTCGGCAACACCGAAGTCGGTACCAGCTTCATCAATGAAGGCGCGCAAGTGGGCGATACGCGCCTTGCCTCGGTGGATACCCGCATTCAATTGACCGAAGGCACGCAACTACGCGCGGAAGTGGCCCGCAGCGAATCGGATAATCCGGCTCGCGCCGCAGAAGCGGATGCCTACTTCACTGAACTAAAACACGTCAGTAAGCGCATCGATGCCAGCGCCTACTTCCGTGTTCAAGACAATGGCTTCGGTTTTGGCCAGCAACTCAGCACCGAAACCGGCTCGCGCAAAGCGGGCGTGGATGCGCGCCTACGCCTTAATGATCAGTGGCAGCTTCGCTCCGAAGCGCAGCATCAAGAAATGATGGCCACCAACGCCAACCGCGACTTAGCAACCGTGCAAGTGCAGCGCGAAACTCAGCTCACCACCGCTGGTGTCGGCGCTCGCTACGTGGCCGATAGCAATGTGAATATCGGCGATGTCGATGCCACGCAAGGGTTTCTCACCGGCAGTATCAAGCTGTTCGACCAGCGCGTTACGCTGCGTGCTGAGCAGGATGTTTCCTTAAGCGGTACTAGCGCCGTGACCGACTATCCGGATCGTTCGCTGCTAGGCGTCGATTATTTGATCAATCGCGATGTCACCATGTTTGCCGATTACGAACATGCCACCGGACTGAGCTTCGATAGCGACATGACACGAGTAGGCTTGCGCGCCAGCCCCTGGGAACGGGCGCAGCTATCGTCCAGCATGAATCAACAATTCACCGAGAATGGCAGCCGCACCTTTGCCAACCTGGGGTTGACGCAAGGCTGGCAAATCAATGACCGCTGGGCGGTGGATTTCGGCATCGACCAAAGCAAGACGGTGCGCGGCGCGAACAGCTACACCTTTAACAACAATACGACGCCTGTCTCCGGAACGCTCGGCACGGGCGCCGTTACCAAGTGGCAGACCGGCGATTACCTGGCGCTGTCGGCAGCCAGTTTGTATCGCACTGAACTGTGGAGCATCACCGAACGCCTTGAGCATCGTAACGGCAGCGACGAAGATCGCTGGTCGTTGACCAGCGGCTTCTACCGTGAGGCGGTCCAAGGTCACGCCTTCGCATTCGTCACGCAATACCTGAACAACCGCAGCAATAAGTCCGGAGCTGCGCTTGCAGCGGCCATACAACTGTCGTGGGCGTACCGTCCCATCGACAGCCGCTGGATAGTGTTGGATCGCCTTGACCTGAAACATCAGCGCAATGATTCCACCAGTCTGTCTACTAGCCAGAGAGTGCAAAGCTCGCGCGTGGTGAACAATGCCCATGTGAATTGGCAAATGAATGCGCGCACGCAAGTCGGCCTACAGTTCGGTGCCCGCTATGTGATCACCAGTTTCGACGGCGACGAATATAGCGGCGCCACCGGCTTGATCGGCGCGGACTATCGCCGCGACCTCACCAAAATTTTCGATATGGGCGTGCATGGATCAGCGTTGCAGTCATTCCAGTCCGGCGTCAGTAAAGCCTCGTTGGGCGCCGATGTTGGCGTAACCTTCATGAAGAATGCCTGGGTAGCGCTGGGCTATAACGTACAAGGCTACAACGACAAGGATTTCGACGATGCTCACTACCTGGCACAGGGGCCTTATATAAAGTTCCGCATCAAGTTCGATCAGGACACTTTCAAGGACTTGAATCTCTCTGGCTTGCGTGCGCAGAAGAATTGATCGATCGATAGCGCTAGTGTAGGTTGCATCTCGGCCTCAAAGTTTTCGACGAGACTGTCATGCGCCTATATGTAGATTCACAGTACATCAGTCCCTATGCCATGTCGGTGTTTGTAGCGCTGAAGGAAAAGCAACTGCCCTTCGATGTGGTTACGGTTGATCTAGCTGCAGGCGACAATCAGCGAGCGGAGTATGCGGCTAGGTCGCTGACTCAACGAGTTCCGACTTTAATTGATGGCGAGCTCATGCTATCTGAGTCGTCGGCCATAACGGAATATTTGCACGAAGCCTATCCAGGTCAAGCGCTGTATCCCGCGTCGATTGTTGACAGAGCGCATGCACGGCAAGTTCAAGCCTGGCTACGTAGCGACTTGATGCCGATTAGACAGGAGCGTTCTGCGGAATTTTTATATCAACGTATCGTCAGTCAACCTCTGTCAGTCGCTGCTCAGGCGGCAGCGGCGAAGCTGTTCTTCGTTGCAAATTCGCTATTGAGTCATGGCCGAGACAGCTTGTTTGCAGAATGGTGTATCGCCGATGTCGATCTTGCACTCATGCTAAATCGACTGGTCTTGAACGGCGACGCTGTGCCGGATCGGCTTGCAAACTACGCCGCTAACCAATGGCAACGCCCCTCTGTGCAGCTATGGGTGACTCGAGCGCGTGAGCAATAACTAGCGAATCAAATCATCGCGGACATCGGCCGCTCTTACTACAATGCCTGATCTTCAGCCTTGGCGCGTTCACATGACTCTCGATACTTTTCTGAAAAAACTTCGTAGCATGCCCGACACAATCGAATTCACCGACACCCTGGCGGTGATTGATACGCTATACAACTTCACGCCCACTGCCTTTAAGAACGGCGAGCTGGAGAATGCCGCCGGTCAGAACAACGGTTCCTGCAA
>JANMSB010000491.1:0-2038 GCA_031388915.1 Pseudomonadota bacterium
TTGGCCAGTGGCGCGCCCATCGCCAAGATCCTGTTCGTCGGTCACCCCGGTTTGGGGCTGATCATGCTGCCGTTGATGTTGTATCACCAGATTCAATTGCTGGTATGTACCGTGCTGGCGCGGCGTTATGCGCGGTCGGCGCCGCCTACTCAGTAACTGGGGTGCTTTATCAAGGCTGTGTTGCAAGTTCCAGTTGAGGCAACGGCATAGGCTGAGTAGCATCGCGTCCCGTTGCGCGCGTTGGCGCAATACCCACGCGTACAGAGCCAGTATGACCACAGTGAATGTAATTGATCGCGATGGTATGGAGCACCAATTGCAAGTGCGGACCGGCGCGGCCTTGATGACCGTGCTGCGTGACCAGGACATGGGCGTGGCGGCGCTGTGCGGTGGTATTTGTTCCTGCGCCACCTGCCATATTTATGTGGACGATGCTTGGTACGGGAAGTTGAAGCCACCGCAGTCGGATGAAACCGAGATTCTCAACGACACGCCGGACCGCCTGCCCAATTCGCGTTTGAGCTGCCAGATTCGGCTGGAGGCAGCTCACGATGGTTTGAAGGTGACGATTGCGCCGGACGGCTGAGCGCAAGCTCGCCGCTTACCTGTGGATGGTGAGCACTTCGTAACGCGCCAGATCTAGCACCGCCGCGCGAATCACCGGTTGTGGATAGTGCGGCAAGCGTGCGAACAGTTCTGCGAGGGTGAGTGTCATCGCGTCGCTAAACAGACTGACGATGGCGCGGCTCACCGGTTCCAGCTTGAGGCGTCCGCCGTTCACGGCAAGCTCGGCGCGTTCCCGATCCGGCCTGTGGCAGGAAGTCAGCATCAGCCGAACATCATTGCGCAGCTCGGTTGCGGCGTTATCCAGAAATAGCGCCATATCGAATTCGCTCGACAGTCGTTCGCGCGTTGCCAGGTCTTGGCGAAAGTCTTCGAGATTTTGTGGCGCGAGCGCTGCTTGGCTCAAGGTGCGCAGCACTTCGGGCAAGCCTGCCAGGCTCGCTGCATCCACTACGCCGCGCCGTGCATCAAGCAGCGCAGGCAAGTGGCGGCTGCACACCCACATCAAGTAATCGTTCACCGTGGGCAGATACACGCCCACCGACAGATGCAGGCTGCCTTGTTGAAAGGGTGTGACTTGGTGCCACCAGCCGCGTGGGATGTACAACAGATCGCCGGTCTCCAGCACGCAGTCGAGCGCGGCGACACTCGGACAGGTGTGCTGCGAACGTTCGCTGGTTTGATGACTAAGCGGTAACGGCAAGGTTGGCGCAAACACTTGCCAACGTTTTTTACCGATGAGTTGAATGGCAAACACGTCGTGCGTGTCCCAGTGTTTGCCGAAGGTGCCGTTGCCGCTAAACGAGACGTAGGCATTACTGGTGGTTTGGTGGCCGACAAACCGGCCGATCTCGCTGCATAAACGCTTGGCCATAACCGAATGGTTTTCGATGCGGTTCAGCACCAGCGTTGCGCCTTGGCGCAGCAGACCATAGAAACTGGACTTGTTGATCCGGCGTCGATGTCTGCCGAGTTCAAAGCTGTCTTCGAGATAAACGTGCGGTGGTACTTGTCCGTTGTTGAACAGTTGTACCAGTGACTCGTCCGGCTCCAGGCCATGGAGTAGGGCGTCGAAATCTGCCCACTGCATTGACGGCTGAGTCAGTACCGCTTTGCGCACATAGGGTTGCTGTTCCAAATATCGGGAACGGAATTCCTGTGTACTCAAACCAAATTCGAGCATGTGTGCTGCTAATCACTGTGATGCGGCGTGCGAACGCACGCCAATTTGCCGAGTGAGACGGGCCCGATGCAGAGTCCCCTACCTTACCAAGGTGGGTTTGCCGTCACTGATCCGTGCCTTAACGGCTTAGCCGCAGCTTCATACAGCGGTAGCACTTTCGGAGTATTGGCTTGCAATTCGCTGATGCGACCGCTGCTGGACGGATGGGTGCTGAGAAAGTCAGAGCCGCTGCCGCCCGTTTTCTGACTCATTTTCTGCCACAGGCTGACGGCGGCATTTGGGTTGTAGCCG
>JANMSB010000172.1:0-2732 GCA_031388915.1 Pseudomonadota bacterium
CTTCCCCCGTTCGACGGGGGAGGGAGCTTGTACGGCTTAAGTAAGTACCATTCAGCTTAGGGTCTGTTAACAATCATTCAATCGCTGCGACGCAGACCAGCATGGCTCAGGACGCGGCGCACCGAGCGCGGTGTACCCACATTGATAACTTGGGTACTCAAGCGAGGTGTCCCACAGGGATTTCCTTCGGTCACCACCAGTCCTGAGCCCCACATTCAATACGACATGGGGATGATCGGCGCATATCGCTGCGTCTCCACGGTTGCTCGTTTGCTTCGGAATAGATACATCAGAAACAACGACATCATTCGTTGCCACCATACTCGTCGAACCCGTCGTCAATAGACGGCTCGCCGCGGTCGTATCTGGCCAGCAGTGTTTTGGCCGCTGATGCGTTTTCATCCTCTACCCTGATCGACATAGCCTGTCGCGGGCGCTTCGCCATGCGGACCAACAGCATTCCCCAGGCCCGGCTCGCGGATACGTCGAGCGAGACTGTCCGTCTTGCATTCGCGCTGATGGCACTACTCCACAGTAACCGACTTCGCGAGATTGCGTGGCTGATCGATGTTGGCGCCTTTCGCCAATGCCACGTGATAGGCCAGCAATTGCAGCGGAATATTGAGGAGTATCGGATCAAGTTCCGGTTGTGATGCGGGCACTTGGAATACACCATCGACCGAAACAGGCAATTCACCAGCGTGCGTGATGGCGAACACGGGTCCGCGCCGCGCGCGAATTTCTTCGATCGTGGAAATGTTTTTGCTGAATAGATCGTCGCGTGGTAACACGACAATAGTCGGTGTTGCAGGCGTGATCAACGCCAGTGGTCCATGCTTGAGTTCCGATGCGGGATAGGCTTCGGCATGCAGGTAGCTCACTTCCTTTAACTTGAGCGCACCTTCCATCGCCACTGCATATCCCGCAGCGCGGCCCACAAAATACGCATCGCTGGCTTTGGCAATCGCCTGCACCATTAAGGCGATCTCGCTTTCACGCGCGACGATCTGTGCGATTTGTTCTGGAAGCGCGGATAGCGCTTTCAACAATCGTGCGCCATCTGCCGTAGACAGATCGCGCATGCGGCCGAGATGCACAGCGAGCAACGCGAGTGCAACCACGGTACAAGTAAACGTCTTGGTCGCCACGACCGCAATCTCTGGGCCCGCATGCAAGTACATACCGCGTCCGCACTCGCGCGCAATCGTGCTGCCGACCACATTGACAATTCCGAGCACTTGCCCGCCTTTGCGCTTAACCTCTTGTACTGCGGCAATGGTATCGAACGTTTCTCCGGACTGACTCACGGCAATGTAGAGCGTGTCCTGCTCGACGACCGGATGGCGATAGCGAAACTCCGATGCAGGCTCCGCATGCGCGGGAATACGTGCGAGTTGTTCGATTAAGTGAGCACCCACGCACCCAGCGATGTACGCCGAGCCGCAACCGAGAATCTTGATGCGCTTCACTTCGAGCAATTCGCGCGCGGTCATTGCCACTCCGCCTAAGTGAGTGGTTTGAAAGCGCGTTTCCAATCGGCCGCTCAAGGTGCGACGCACCGCTTCCGGTTGTTCGGCGATTTCCTTGCGCATGTAGTGCGCGTAATCGCCTTTATCGAGCGCTTCGCTATTCCACGTGACGGTGAGCGGCGTTTTCTCCGTTGACCCGCCATCTAATGTCGAAGTTTGATAACCGTCAGCACGCAGCACCGCCAACTCGCCATCGTCGAGATGCACTACGCTCTGCGTATGCCGCACCAGCGCAGCAGTATCCGATGCGACGAACATTTCGTTATCGCCGATGCCAAGCACCACGGGACTGCCATTACGGGCGACCACAATACTTTCGGGCCGCTGCGCGTCCAGCACCGCCAAACCATACGTTCCGACAACTGAACGCAACGCCATGCGCACGCAGTCTTCCAACGAATCGCCCTGCGTGGCCGCGATCAAATGCGCCAACACTTCGGAATCCGTTTCCGATCGAAACTGTACGCCATCGTTCTTCAACCGCGCTCTCAATGCTGCGGCATTCTCGATAATGCCGTTATGCACGATGGTAAAACGCTCGCTGCCGTCGCTGTGCGGGTGTGCGTTTGCATCGCTCGGTTCGCCGTGTGTAGCCCAACGCGTGTGCGCAATGCCGATGGTGCCAGGCATCTTCTCCGGCGACATGCGCGCGAGCTCGCGAACTTTCCCTTTACACTTGGCGGTGTGCAGTACGCTCTTATGAGCGACGGCAATGCCCGCCGAGTCATAACCGCGATATTCGAGGCGATGCAATCCTTCGAGCAGAATCGGCGCCGCATCGCGGCTGCCTATGTATCCGACGATTCCACACATGCAAGACTCCTCAGCCCAATTGATTAACCGTAGATGATGCGTCGGATCTGTCTCTCGGTGTATTCGGGCGCGCGAAAACGTCGTGTTCGTAATTCGCTCGCCAGTTGCGTAAAGATCTCGCTATTGCTCAAGCCTTGCGTTTGCAGCGACCAATGCCGCCGTCGCACAAAGTCTTCCGGCAGTTCACCGAGGAAGTTCAGCACTTCATCGATTAGCCGTAACGCTTCGTTTTGCGAGAGCCGACTACTACGACTTAAGTATTCGGCGAGATCGTTCAACTCGACATCCGACCCAGCGTATTTGGACATGGGCGCGCAGTGTGTGGAATGGCGATAGCGCCGCCAAGTATTTTGCCCGAGTTCGGGCAAGGTGCGGAACTGAGCTTGGGCA
>JANMSB010000016.1:0-1646 GCA_031388915.1 Pseudomonadota bacterium
GCGGCCACCAAGTCGATCATCCTGGGCTTGATCATTCTGGCCACCGCGCGTGCGTTCGTGCCGTTTGAAATTATGCATCCACTATGGATGCTGGCGTTTCTGATTCTGACGTCGCTGGCCTTCAGTTTGTTTGGCTTCATCATCGGCATCTGGGCCAGCGGCTGGGAGAAGTTACAGGTTGTGCCCATCATGATCATTACGCCGCTGACGTTCTTAGGCGGCAGCTTTTACTCCATCAATATGCTGCCGCCCTTCTGGCAGCAAGTGAGCTTGTTTAATCCCGTGGTGTATTTAATCAACGGGTTTCGCTGGAGTTTTTACGGTGTTGCGGATGTCAGGGTCGCAACCAGTCTGGTGGTGACCTTGGCATTCATGGGTCTAGGTCTGTTGGTAGTGGGTTGGATATTCAAGACCGGGTATCGTTTGAAGAGCTAATTGGGCCCTAACAGGCTGTTGAAAATTTCATTTTCAACAGCCTGCTACGACCCCACGACTCCGCCACCCACCTTGCGAACCGCAATCACACTGGCGCGCGGCACTGAATCGCCGCCATCCGGCCAATGACTCTTTGGGCTTGTCACGGTACCGCTCTCGCCGGGATGCTGCACGCTGAGAAACAAGGTCTGGTTATCGGGCGTGAATACACAACCGCATATCTCGGCATCGATGGGCCCGCTCAGGAATTGTTTGAGCAAGCCGCGCTCCGGCCCTGTAGTGGCGCACACAAAACAACCATTGTTGCCGCCGTTGGGTTGATCGCCGTCGGTCACCATCCACAAGTTACCGGCCGCATCGAAACCGATGTTGTCCGGTGAGCCCAGCGCGCTTAACTGTTTGGCATCGCGCTGCCCGGCGTAGTAAGAACTCTCGCTGGTGACTGCGCCGGACGTGAGCTGGGCTTGTTGCGACAACAACCCGCCATTGGCCGGATCGCCGCCCATGAGCAATACCTCCCACCGAAACTTAATGCCAGCGTGATCGTTGCCGTCTTCGCTCAACTCGATGATGTGGCCCCACAGATTCTTGCCGCGTGGATTAGCAGCATTGGGACCCAAATCAATTTGACGATTGCCGTACTTGCCGGAGCGCGCCACCTCGGTGCGCGACTCATTGCGTGTGCAGACGATATACACCTTGCCGGTATGCGGATGCGGCTCGACATCTTCGGGACGATCCATCATGGTCGCTCCCACTGCATCGGCAGCCGCACGAGCTTGAATCAGCACTTCCGCTTGATTGCGAAACCCGGTACTTGCGTTCAATGGACCATTAGGATCGTACACCAACGGCAACCACACGCCAGCGCCATCGGCGTCGAAGCGCGCCGCATACAACACGCCCTCATCCAGCAAATCGGCATTGGCCTTCGGCTGCTTGGCATCGAAGCGTTTGTTACTGACAAATTTATACACGTACTCAAACTTATCATCGTCGCCCATATACACGGCCACCTGGCCACTGGCCGCAATCACTGGGCTGGCAGCTTCATGGGCAAAGCGGCCTAACGCCGTGCGCTTGACCGGCGTTTTCTTGGCATCGAACGGATCGACTTCGACAATCCAGCCAAAACGAAACGCTTCGTTAGGTTCCACACTGGCGTCGAAGCGCTTATCAATGACATCCCAACCATAGGGCGAGGTGTTGGA
>JANMSB010000177.1:0-7948 GCA_031388915.1 Pseudomonadota bacterium
GACCAAGGCGATTTCCATCACCGCCGATGGCACGGTGTATCTCGACACCTATCCGGTGACACTGCCGGAGCTGGAAAACCTGTTACGCCAGTACAAGGCGCAAGATCCCGAGTTGCCGGTCATCATCAAAGCCGATTCGACCATTCAATATCAGAAGGTCGTCGATGTGCTGGACATGGTGGGTCGTTTGGAGATCACGCAGTTAGGGCTGGTGACGCAGCGCATCGTGAAGTGATGGCCATGATCGGATGCGTGAACGGATGAAACCGAAGGTCACCAGCAAGCGTTGGCAGCGTTACGTACCGGCCGTGGCCGGTACCATGATTGTGGTGCTGGTGACCAGTCTGTTGATCTGGTCGGTGCGCAGCATGCTGGCCAACAAATCTGATGGCCCACAGCGCGTGGTGGACCAAAAAATTACCATGGTGCGTCCGCCACCGCCACCGGAGACACCGCCGCCACCGCCACCCCCCGAAGATAAAGTGGAAGAACCGTTAGAACAGCCCGAACCGGAGCAGGCGCCCGATCAGGCCGACGCTGCGCCCGCTGAGCAATTAGGTCTGGATGCTGATGGAGCAGCCGGCGCCGATGGCTTTGGCTTGGCGGCGCGCAAGGGCGGTCGCGATCTGGTGGGCGGTGGCACGGCACCATTCAAGTGGTACACCAATCTCATTGCCAGCAAGTTGCAGGACTGCCTGTCCGAAGACGAACGCATTCGCAAGGGTAGTTACAAGGCAAATATAAGAGTGCGCGTGGCAACGGACGGCCATCTGGAAGTCGTGGATTTACTGGGCACCTCCGGCAGTACAGAAAAAGACGCAGCCATACGCAACATGAAAAAGTGCAGCACTGGCGAGAGCCGGCCGCTGGAAATGCCGCAACTGGCCACGATACAGATTGTGTCGCGTGGCTGACCAATCTGCACGAGTGGCTGACAAATGACTGACGTTCATACGACCGTAATGCTGCCGTGCTCAAGTACGTAACTTCGGTTTGACCTTACAGATCATCGGGAATAGTGGCATGCAACGACATTCAGTGCTGAGACTCGCCATTCTGGCTGCATTGGGCTTAAGCATCCCGGCTTATGCGCAGACCGCCAATGAGCAGACCGTCGAGGAATTGCGCAATACCTTGGTCAGTGTGATGGAGGCGTTGGTGCAGAAGGGTTTGCTTACGCGCGAGCAGGCGCAACAGATTGTGGCCAATGCTCAAACCAAGGCCGTTGCCGATGCAAAGTTGAAAGCCCAGCAAGAAGAATCGGAAAAGAACGCCGTAGTAGTCGCGCGCATTCCGGAAACGGTCAAACAGGACATCGTCAAACAAGTTGGCGAACAAGTGCGTCCGCTGGTGAAGGAGGATGTGCTGGCCGATGCCAAGGCTAAGCAGTGGGGTGTGCCGGGAGCAATGCCGGATTGGTTGTCGAGAATCAGTCTTTTTGGAGATCTCAGACTGCGAGTGCAGAACGACGATCTCGACCTTGACCCGATTTCCTGTCCTGCCGGCATCGACGCCTGTATCCCCGACTATGTGGAAATTAATGAGTCGGGTACGCGATTAGGAGAAAATAAAACCCTCAATATCACCGCTAACCGGCTGCGCGAGCGAGTAAGGCTACGTCTCGGAATGCAGTCGAATATCACCGAGGGCATTACCGCAGTGGCGCGTCTTGCCTCCGGCAATGCGGCCGATCCCGTATCAACCAATCAAACGCTCGGCCAGTCCGGCAGTCGATTTCAGGTCGCCATCGATCAGGCATATCTGAAGTTTAATGCCGGCAACAAATCGTTGCCATGGATGACCATTCTTGCCGGCCGCACACCCAATCCATTCTTGTCCACCGATCTGGTGTGGGATGCGGATCTGAATTTTGATGGGCTCGCGAGTACTTGGCGTGTGGGCTTGGCAGGACAGGGTGCACGGCAAGCGCACACCTATCTGACGGTGGGAGCGTTTCCGATCCAAGAAGTGGCCATTAGCTCAAAAGATAAATGGCTGTATGCCGGACAATTAGGCATGGACATTCCGTGGGCTGATAACGGTCGATTCAAGTTGGCAGCGAGCTACTACTACTTTGACAACATCACCGGTCAGCGCAATACAGTTAGCGATAGCAAGTTGCTTGACTACACTGCACCGACGTGGATGCAAAAGGGCAATACCCTATTCAATATCCGGCTTGATGACGATGATGATAATAGTTTTCTTTATGCCTTGGCTGCCGAGTACCACGTGGCCAACTTAACCGCCACAGTGGATATACCCTTGGTAGGCCACAAGCTCATGTTGACGGCCGACTACGTGCGCAACCTCGGTTATGACGAGAACAAAGTAAGGATTCTGCCTGAGCTCACTACAGATGGCGGCGAACAGATTGATGGGTATCAAGTTGAGCTAGGCGCCGGCACCAATGGTGCCGGCAAACGCGGCGATTGGCGCGCCTATGTTACGTATAAGAAGTTGGAGCGCGATGCGGTGGTGGATGCCTATACGGATTCGGATTTCCATCTGGGCGGTACGGATGCCAAGGGGTACATCGTACGTGGCGAGTGGTGGTTCCGTGATCGTACTTCGATATCTCTGCGCCATTTGAGCTCCAGGACCATTGAAGACGTTCCGTTTGTTGCAAATGCACCATTCAGTTCGGGCGATGTGCCGCTGGATGTTGCAGTGACCCAGTTGGATGTAAGTACCCAATTCTGAGTGCTCCCATGAATACCAACACTACATTGACCGCTAAATTCCTATCGCTTGTTGCAGCGATAGGTGGGTTCGCGCTGCTGGTTGCGGATACAGCCGTTGCCCAAACCCAACGTTCCGGCAGCGACTCCACGCGCATTGTGCAGCAGCTCCAGCAAGTCACTGCAGAGAAGAACAAGTTGCAGCAGGAGACTGATGGACTCAAGAAGGAGCTTGAAGAGCTCAAGATAAAGCATGCCCAGACCAGTACCGAGCAGAGCAAGTTGCAGCAAAAGGCGCGCGAACTGGAAGTAATCAGCAGTCGGCAACGCGCCGGCAGCGGCGACAGCGAAGAGGCTCTGCAAAAGTCGCGGGTACAGATGCAAGAGCTCATTACCAAGTTCCGCGAAACCACTCAAACCCTCAAAGATGCCGAAACCGAACGCGATACGGCGCGCGCCGATCAAGTGGCAAAGCAGCGTGAGCTGTCCGCCTGTGTTGATAAAAACGCGCAGATGTACCTGCTTAGCGATGAACTACTGGGTAAGTTAGGAAATCAGGGCGTTTGGTCGGCCATGAAAGGTAAGGAGCCATTTATAAAACTGAGTCGGACGCGGCTGGAGAATCTGGTGGATGAGTATCGTTATCGAATAGATGAGTTGAAACTTGCTGCCAAGTCGGCATCCACCATTTCTTCTTCAGCGAAGTAGGCACGCAATAAGGCTGGAGTCATCCCATGTCTGAGCCGGCAGAAGGCGGAATTATTATCAGCAAGCGGGCACTGAACAGGCTTGCAGATCTCCAACATAAATTATCTCAAGAGATGCAAGTATTGTCGGCGCAGCATTCGCGCTTGATGGGAGCGCTGATGGCTTGCGATGCCACCACCCAGCGCATCACGATGCTTGAGTATCGAGATCAGTTGCATGCCGTGCATTCAGTATTAAGCCGACTGTGTATGGTGATTGACCGTCATGCCCAGGAGTCGGATTCCCCGGATGGAGCCGGTCTGTACGTATGACGCAGGTGTGACGATCGTCCTGCCTATGCCAGTCGGTCGACACAACCGAATGACGCCGCGACCAATAATTCTATTCAGTTAATTACAGTGTCACTCACCCCGTCCAATATTAACCCTGCGAGTTGACCGCGCTTTGCAGCGCTACGGTGTTGGTCCTTTGGTGGGTTAATCGGGAGAAATAGATGGCACGTTTCCTGTCCTTCACGAACAAAACAGCAGTGGCAGCCGTTATTGCCAGTCTGTCATTCGCGCAAGCCGCGGTTGCCGGTCCGCTGAATCTGAACTTCACCGCAACCTCGGACGATGGTATTGCGGTTGACTATGGCACTGTCAATGCAGCGCCTAACACGCCCGCGGCAACGTCAATTTCGACCTATTCGCACATCTTTCCGTCTGCCCCGTACTACACAATTCCCGGAACGTCATTCGAGTTTTACGACGACTATGTATTCACCATCGCTGAATCCACAGTGAGCTCGATTACCGCCACGATCGACTTAGGCAACACCTTCGACATCAGCGAGCTAAATGTCCGGCTGTTCTCGTGGGATGGTAAGGATGAGCAATTGTTCGGACGAGTCACCTTGGGCTCGGTAGGATCCGGCAATATCATTCAAGCTTGGACCTATGCCACCGGCACAGGCGAGGTCGCAGTCATCGACCAGTCGGGCCTTAGTTCCGGCACCTATGTACTGCAAGTGCGCGGCAACCTGTCGGGAACCAACGGCGGCGGTTATGTCGGTTCGCTCAATGTGATACCAGTGCCTCTACCGGCGGCATTGCCCATGTTCTTGTCGGGTATGTGCTTGCTGGGTGGTCTTTTTCGCCGACGCTAGACGGCTTAGAGGAAACCGGAACAACTCACCTTTGTCATTTCGAGCGAAGGGAGAAATCTTGCAAGTGCTTGATACTTGCCACGCTCAGAAAGAAAGATTTCTCGCTTCGCTCGAAATGACAAGTTCTTCAGACTTTCCTGACGAATTCAGTCGAGCTGAAGCGCCTTGATTTTATCGGGCCTATTCAGGCGCGATGTGCTCAATCCCGATCCCGGTTCACGAAGATATAGGCCAGCGTACTGGTGATCGCGATCACCACGACGATGACAATTGCAAAGCCGTGAGCATTGTCGGCGAATGGAATGCCGCCTACGTTCATACCAAACAGACCGGCCAGCAGATTGATGGGCAACGCCAGCACCGTCACCAGTGTCAGCACGAACAAGGTCTTGTTGGTTTGCTCGGTGGTGAGTGCCGTGAATTCTTCTTGCAGGAGTTTGACGCGCTCGGTCAGCGCCGAAGAGTCCGCCACGGCGGCGGCGAATTCCTCGGCTGCTTGACGCAGATCCTGTAAGTCTTCATCCCCCAGCCATTGCAGCGGCCGGCTCAGCAAGCGAAATAATGCCGCCGGCTCGGGTGCGAGCAAGCGCTGCAAGCGCACCAGCACGCGACGCAATGAACCCAGCTCGCGGCGACTGGTAGAAATTCGATCTGCCAGCAACTGATCTTCAATCACGTCCACCCGCGCGGTGGCTTGCCGGAGAATGTCCACCAGCACGCCCGCCTGTTCACGTAACAACTGCGCCAGCAGTTCCGCCGAAGACCGAAATACCTGACCGGCCTTGATGGCGGCTCGCAAGCGATCTACCGAACGCAGCGGCCGCAGCCGTGCGCTCACCAGTAGCTGTGGACCAATACACATGCTGACACTGGAAATGTTGGACGAATCCACGGTCGAGTCGAACTGCACGTCCAAAATCATTGCCACAAGATTGTTGTCTTCCTGTTCCAGCCGGGTTGAGACCGCGCTTTCCTGCAAGGACTCGTAGAAGGTATCGGGTAAGTGCAGGTGCGTACGCATCCAACGCACCGATGCAGTGTTGGACAACGAGAAATGCAGCCACAGGAACGCCTTGGGCTGTTCCGCCAGCGTCTCAGTCAGCCAGTTGGCAGCGGTGTTCGAATCAATCTCGCGCGCTATCTCACCGGGCCGTAGCAAGTAGCCCCACACCAGCCCATGTTTGTCCGATCCGTAAACGGCTTCGGCCAGCTCAGTTCTAACAGGAGCAGGATTGGCGGCAGGTGTGGGCATGAAAGGACCGGGCTGTGACGGCGCGAGGGATGGGCCGTGCAGATACTAGCAGCCTGTCGGAGGTAAGCGCTGAAGGCACGACCCTTCGCTTCGGCGGATCAACAATCGATGGCAATCAATCGTCATACGACTGGCATGCAAGTCGGCTATGTTGCCTGACATATTCAGCACGTCTGTGTTGGAAGATTCCCCCATCAGAGGTATTGGTGTACGCCATATCTTATTTGTACTCCGTCATGTTCCAACGTCTGACAGTGCAACCAATGCAGCATGTAAATCGCTCCACTTGTCACACACTCGTCAGGATTGTAGTGAGCAAGCGTCACTAGAACGCCATACCGTTGAAATACTTGCGTCCTAACGTGTACCCCCATTGAGAAGCGCGTCACACAATCCGTGATGCGTAGGGGAAACAAGATGGGTGTGAGAAAGCAGGCAATTTCGGTGCGTATCGGCGAAGCAGATCTGGGCAATCTGCGACGCCTGGCTAGACGATTGGGGGTGCGGGATTCGGACGTGATTAGGGTTGCAATCAAATCGCTGTTGGCTAAGTGGTCACCACTTCATGACGCGTCGGTGCGTGGCAAGAACCTGGTGCCGGTGTTTCTGGAAAACGGCAGCGATTTGTTCCGTCATTTCGAACTGGATACGCCGCGGCTCGACAGCATCATCAACGACGGCGCCGGTGATGAGAGTCGAGTAGAGATGGAAGATATCCAACTGATTGCGATGAGCGGTATTCAGCGCTCGTACCTGCGTTGGCGTTTGGACCAAGTAGGCAATCACACCCTGGTGAACGCTCAAGCTAAGCAGGTCGACGCGGACGACGATTCCGTCGAGCAGACCCTGCGGCAATACCTTTACGAAAAGTATGTGCACGTCAGAGCTGAAAGCGCTGGCGTCAAATAACCGTTGATAAATTTTTACGAAGGAGTGATGAAGATGAACTTATTGAAAGCGAATGGCCGTGTATACGGCGTTTTTACGGCATTACTGTTGGGAGTTGTATCGACGTCTGCGCACGCCACCACCGTTAAGCCAGACTTTGAATCCATCATATCGGACACGCGTTCCGGCATGAGCCGGACCGAGTTCAACGTGTCGGAATCGGATGATCGTAAATGGCGCAGCCTATTAAATACGCTGGATTTTTCCTTTGCCGACGTGACAAAGGTGCAGCTGGTCATTACCACGTCAAAAAGCGCAGGCAAGGACACCTGGATATTCGACATGACGCCACCGGGCATAGCCTACGTAAATATTTTTGACAAACCTTGGGCGAAAGGAAAAGCCGGTATGCACCACGAAAATATCGATTGCCCGCCAGTAGCGCCGGTACCGCTGCCAGCTGCTGCGTGGCTTTTTATGTCTGGCATTGCGGGCCTCGCTGCATTTCGGTCGAAGCGCAGTTCCTTGGTTGGGAAAGACCTGGGGCCTGTTAGCAGTTAGCGCATCACTGCGACGGACTGTGGCGCGGAATTACCGATCACGCTAAGGTCCCGGGACGCTGTTTTCCGGCGGGCGAGAATTTGCACGCCCGAGGTGACTAGGGGAATGGTTCCTGTAGTAGGCTCATCTGTGCCCAAGCCTGCGGGCATTGCTTAGAGCCTACTCCTCATGAAAAACACCCAATCGACTGTCATTCTAAAATCCGGCAAAACCAAGTCGCCTTCGGCGCCCGATAAGGAACGCATGGCGCAGTTGAAGCAACAGATCAAGGACGCGAAACTACGTCTGCAAAGCGCAAAACGCGCTCTGCGTGAAGCTAAGGATGGAGTTAAACAAGCCAAACAGGCACTCAAAGACGCCAAGAAAGCCACCAAGCCCGCCAAAGGCAGCAAGCTGGTCCGTACTAAATCCAGCAAGGGCTCGGTCAGTAAGCCGCGGCCCGGTGCTAAATCCGGTTCGACTTCAGCCAAACCTGCGCCAGGCAAATCGAAGCCAGTTGCTAGCAAAAAGACGATCCGTAAATCTGCGGCTGCAACCAAGGTCACCGAACTGTCAGTGAAGTCTGCAAATGCGGCAGCATCGTCCTCACGACCATTAGCCAAAGTGAATGCGCCGAAAGCGGCGCCACGCAAGCGCAAAGTGCCCGTCGCAGCGCCACCTTTGAAAGAGCCTGACCACGACACTGCGTTGGAAGCCCAAGAGGTTCAGTAG
>JANMSB010000065.1:0-3877 GCA_031388915.1 Pseudomonadota bacterium
CCCAGGCCACGAATGGCGCACCATTTCGTAGCGCGCCGGGTTTCTTTTCCAGCACGGGCAGGTAATGCCACGGATCGCAGATCAATTGGTCACGGCCAAACACTCTTGGATGCGCGGCAATGACTTCGCCATGTGCCACGATGCGAACCTGGTCTGCTGTGGTGCGAGCAGAAACGGCCTGACCGGCGGCACTGGCTGGAACGCTATAGCGATTACGATCCACTCTAACCAGGCAGGTTGAGGACACCCGCATCATTTGCCCTACATAACCATCAAAGCGGACAGTGATGGGACGTAGTAGGGGTCTGGGAAGCAATGGAACAGTGAACCGGCTTAAGGTTGCGCAGAGGCCGGAATCCAGCGGTACAGCGTCGGCACGGACACGCCTAGGTTCTTGGCCACGTCCCGCGGCGGCACGCCGTTGGCCAGCAGCTTCTTGGCCGACTCGATCTTGCTGTCGGTCATCTGCCGCTTGCGTCCACCCTTGCGCCCAAGCTGGCGGGCGACTTCCAATCCTGCGCGAGTGCGTTCGACCGTCAGTTCCCGTTCCATCTCGGCCAGACTGGCCATGACATGGAAGAAGAAACGGCCTGATGGCGTGCCGGTATCAATGGCGTCGGTGAGGCTCTTGAATTGAACACCTTGCTTATGTAGCTCGCCGACCAGATCGACCAGGTTTTTGACGCTGCGGCCAAGCCGATCCAGCTTCCACACGGTGAGAGTATCGCCCTCGCGCAGCATTTCCAGTGCCTTGGCGAGTCCGGGCCGCTCGGCGCGGCTCCCGCTGATCTTGTCGTCGAAGACCTTTTTGCAGCCCGCCTTGGTCAAGGCGTCGATTTGAAGATCAAGGTTCTGGTCTTGCGTCGAAACGCGCGCATAGCCGATCAACATGGCTTTTTAGTCTCTCGACTGCAACGGTAGCACGCGTAAGCGCGTGCGATTTGGATCGACCGTGAGCAGCGCGCCTTCCTCCAACTCCGATGCCATCTGCCGCAGGGCGGCGATGACCTGCTTACCGATCACGTCCGGGCTGACATCCTCGGCGCGGATTTGCACGACGCTGGGCTTCTCGCCGTGGGTGGCGGCAAGGATCGTACTGAAATCCAGGTCATGAGTGAGCACCACGTAGTCATGAACATTGGCATAGGCCATGATTTCCGAGTCCGGCGCATTGTTCGCGCCAAGCGTTGACCAGTGCGCCGCCTCAATGCCCGCGTCGGCCAGCACACTGATCCAGCGCGGCGACAGATTCATATCGACGAGCAACTTCATGGGGTGGCCAGCATGACCTCACGTTCTTCGGCCCGCCACGCGGCGTAACGAAGTGCCTGCATAATGTCCTCGCGTTCCAGGTAGGGGTAGTCGGCGAGGATTTCATCGACGCTGTGACCGGCCCCGATCTGGCCGACGATCATGCCGACCGTAACGCGCATCCCACGGATGCAGGCCTTGCCGCCCATCACGCCGGGCTGCTGGGTAATGCGATTCAGTTGTCCCATACTTGCTCCTTATCGAAACTCATTGTCATAGTAGTGGATTGAGAATATAGCTTCAAGAACTATTTGTGAGAAATCGGCGCCAGAAATAGGTGCTCGGCCCGGCCTTGCGGCTGGACCGAGCTCTATCCCTCTTCGGGATAGCATAAACACCGGACAAATTATTTGCTCTCTACAGCGAGTATCGACAATGTTGACACATCCCAGTTTTGCCGCTATTGTATAAACATTGACACAACAAGAGAGATTGTCATGCGCGTAATCGTGAAGAAGTGGGGAAACAGTGCATCCGTTCGCATCCCTGCCGGGATCATGGAAGCCGCCCGTTTAGGCCTGGATGATCCGGTTGACATTCGTGAAGAAGAAGGCCGCATCGTCATCGAACCGATTCGCACGCATAAATACGACCTCGCGCAGTTGCTTGCCGGCATAACGCCAGAAAACCTGCATACCGAAATTGATTTCGGTGCACCAGCCGGTAAGGAGATTTTGTAGTGGTTCGTCGCCATGTTCCTGAGGCTGGCGACATTGTTTGGTTGCACTTCGACCCGCGGGCCGGACATGAGCAGGCTGGGCACCGCACGGCACTGGTAGTCAGCCCTTCGTCCTACAACGGCAAAACCGGCCTTATGTTGTGTTGCCCAATGACCACGCAGGCTAAGGGCTACCCTTTCGAGGTTCTGATTTCCGGTGACCCTCCCAGTGCCGTGTTGGCCGATCAAGTCAAAAGTCTAGATTGGGTTGCACGTAAAACCAGCCACAAAGGCAGCGTCTCGCCCAGCGAATTAGCTCAGGTGCTGGCAAAAATTTCTGTTCTCATCGAAGAACAATAATATGCCTATGAATCATTCTCGGCCGATTATTTTGGTGCCGATTTGAAATAAACGCGCTCATATTCGAGCAGCAGTGGTAGGTCGGGTTAGCGCAGCGTAACCCGACGAAAGGCTTCAGAAGAGCATAGTCCGAATGTTTCATAAATTGACGCGCTGGAAGTCGTCAAAATCAGGCAGGCCGTAGAGTGCGAGCTTCTCGGCATCAGAGGTCGCTTGCTACGGTCACCACGCATGTAGGCTTTTCCATGAAGCCCAGAAATTAGAGCACGCAAATGGCGTCTTCTCTGCCGCCCGGAAAGTGCCACTTGACTCATACACCAAGCGGCAGATACAAGGTCATAGGGTTATCACGGCATGCCGTAAATCCGTAATGCTCGTAAAACGTCTTGGCTTTCTCTCCCTTCGCATCAACCACAAGCGCGTACGCGGCTACGTGCCTCCGTGCTTCCAGGCATCGCCCAACCGCGCAACCAACCAAGAGCCTCCCCAAGCCGCGGCCGTGATGCGCCGAATGCGCAGCCAAACGTCCCATACGAAAGCAGGGCACCGGATAGCGTGGCAGCTTTTGTTGTGTACGCTCATCTAGCTGGACGGCATCGATCTGAGCGGCGCTCAAACTGTAGTAGCCGAGTATGGTACTGGGGGTGCCGGTGTCGACCAATACCCGCACGACGGTAATACCCTTCTTGCTCTGCTGGACCGCAAAGCGCCGGAGGTATTCGTCAAGCTCGCCGACACCAGAGGTGAAAGCCTGACGGTCATGGTGGTTTGGATCGAGAAATTGCTCTTCAAGCACGCTTAACCTCTCGAGCGGTGCTCATTGCATTTTGCAAGGCTGCATTGGGCATGAATGCCTCATTGAGTGCCGCCGTGAATGCATGGAAATCCTGCGCTGTCATCGTGATGCGGGATTCCCGATCTAACAGTTCGCGCGCTTTCTCTTTAGCCGCCGTGCGCACGAACGCGGCCATCGTGGTGCCCATTAAGGCAGCAGCGCGAGAAACAATATCTTTTTCTTCTGCATCCATCTTCAAATCAAATCGAGCAGCAGCAGGCATGATAATCTCCTAAATATACGGTAAATAACCGTATACGGTAATTTACCGTATACTATCTGAACAAACAAGTGTTACGTAGTGGCGTGTAAAGCGCGCCGCTCATTGTTGGTTTGGACTGGATTCCGGTCAGGCCCGGAATGACGAGGTTTATATTATTTTCTCGTCAGATAATAAGCGCAAATAGGTTCAAGTTGGAGGGGCCGCTAACGGTGCGGGAAATTGGCGGGCGCTGAATAAGCGCGTGCTTCCTCGCGAAAAGAAAGACGGAAGATCACAGTAGTGTCCGGTTAACGCAGTGATAAGTACGCACAGATCAAGCTCTGGCGTGGGTTCTCAAGCCAATTATTTTGGTGCCGATTTGAAATCAACGCGCTCATATTCGAGCAGCAGCAGTGGTAGGGGGGGGGTGGGCGGCGGTGCCCCCCCGAAAGCGTAGAGGTTGCAAGATTTTGTGGTTTTATTTTTTAGGTTTATGGAATCAAAACACACC
>JANMSB010000094.1:0-2764 GCA_031388915.1 Pseudomonadota bacterium
CAGCGCTTGGCTTTAGGCGCCCATCTTAGCCACCACCAAAGTTGTAGCGAAGGATGATCCCGAACTCGCGACGTGGTGTGAATGACACACCCGACGTGTAGCCGGACGCCCCTGAGTTAGGCGCCCCCGGTACCCTCTGTACGATTGGTGTGTTGCTGACTGCAAGGAGCTTATGCGTGTCGGTGATGTTGCTCCCATACAGCGTAACGTCCCATTTGCGGCCCGGGTCGCGTATGCCGATATAGAGATTCGCCAAGTAATAGTCAGGAACTTCGAATTGCGCATTCGCATTAGTCCAACTCGGCTGATAGTTCACCAGCCCGCGGACGAATCCCTCGAGACTTAAGATCGGAATGCCGACTTCCGACTGGAGGTTGGCGTTCCAGTCCGGCGCTTGCAGCGTCGACCCACTGAACGGGCATAGGGCGACAGTCCGTCCGGCAGCCTGGAACTCAGCCACCGACGCCACGATATTGTCGCGAACGCCGATATAGAGGTTCGCCAGGTAATAGTCGGGGACTTCGAATTGCGCGTTCACATTCGTCCAACTCGGCTGATAGTTCACGAGCGCGCGGACGAATCCCTCAACACCGAAGAGCGGAATGCCGACTTCCGACTGGAGGTTGGCGTTCCACTCCGGTGCTTGCAGCGTCGACCCGTTGAACGGGCATAGGGCGACAGTCCGTCCGGCAGCCTGGAATGAAGCCACCGTCAGCGGGATAGCGTCGGGAACGCCGTTGAAGTCGCCGTCATTGCAGGGTACGAGGGCGTTGTCGACCTTGCCTTCCGCCCAACTGGCAGTGCCACCCACACTCCAATTATCGGTCACGGCCAAGCCAACATCTAGGTCGGCCCCTTTTATCTTTGCGGGCACGCTGGCCGTGAACCCAAAGGAGGTGACCCCAAAAGCGAAAGCAGGAGGCGGAACAGGATTGACGTTGGAAGTCAGATAATTGGCGGCTTGCCCACCGAGAATCAGGTTGTCGTATTCCTGAATATAGTAGTCCACGTTCAATCGGCCGCGCCGATCGAGGAACGACCACTTGACGCCGACCTCGTAAGAGTCCGATGACTCAGGCTCGTGGTTGGTCAGCGAGGTCAAGATCGGATCGAGTTGAGCATTTTGGATGCCGGGGGATAACGGACCCTCGCGCCACGAGCTTCCAGCATGGATATAGGTCATCAACTCCGGGGTGATGTGATAGGAGATCGATGCGTCCCAGATCCAGGGCTTGTGCTTAAGCGTTGCTTTCCCGAGATTAATAAAGGCGCTAGTTAGAACGGGGACGTCGCAGACACCGGGATAGGTGGCACCGAATTGGCCGCCGGCGCCGGCACACGCTCCCGCCGACAGCGTGGGATTTGCCACGAACAATCCTCCGGTGCTGTAGGCCGCTGGCCCGGCACCAGATATGCTTGTTGCGGTCGCGTTTTTGGAGTCGATGTGACGTGCGCCGGCCGAGATCTCGAGTTTGTCGTCGAGAAGATGGGCCGTGGCGTTGGCGAAGAAAGAGGTTTCGGTCACTTTCCGAGAGAACGAAAACAAAGTGTGCGACTCGAAACGCGGATTCACAGCCCGTGGGTTAAAGTTGGTGGCCAGTGTGCCCGGTGGGCCGAAAGCGCCCGTCAGGTATCTGATGCCTTGACCTATCGGGGGTTGCCCGACCTTATCTTCCCGAGTAAACGCGCCAATCACATAGTCAAACATCTCTGCCAGCCGTTCCTCCGAGGCGATGCGCAACTCATGCGACTTGCCAATATTCCGGGTCTCGTTGTATTGGGTGGGCTCATATCCTGGCAGGAAGTTCCCCGTATCGTTTGCGGTGGTGGTGCTACCGCCATTATCGAAGTCCACGTAGCCGCCGATATAACTTAGGCGGTGACCGAGAACTGTCCAGTTGAGCTGCCCTGTTAGCAGATCAACGATTGTTCTGCTGACGGCGGGCTGGTCCTGCACGGACAGTAAATCGTCTATGCCGATTGCCGGTCCGTTGAAGTTGGCCGGCGCGTTTGCATTGACGCCACCGGGTGCCCCGGGACCAAACACCTGAGTATAGGAATGATCCTTCCTCTCCAGATGCTGATACATTGCCACGGCGCTGATCGTGTCCGTTGGCTCGAACCGAACGGTGATCCGTCCAGCCTGAGTCTTGGAGCTGGGATCTTTGCTGTTGTGGACGCTGTGTACGCCAGCGTTTGTGCCGACGCCATCGGTGACATCCTCCAGGCCGGCCAAGCGGATCCCCAGCATGTCCTTGATGATGGGGACATTGACTGCGCCTTCGACATTGTGGCCGTCGAGGTCGTTGACGCTTAAGCTGGCGGATCCGCCGAAGTCGCTAAGATTGACCCTGCGCGTCGTTAAATGTATTGCGCCGGAGGGGGCCGAAACACCGCGACTCGTGCCCTGCGGCCCACGCAGAAATTCCACTTGGCCGCTATCGAACAGGGCGTTGGCCATCACGGCGGAAGTGACTACCGCATCGTTCACGTAACTGGCCACCGTCGCGCCGGCCGCCGTACCTCGGTTGAACGTCACGCCACGCATCGAAGCGTTGCCGTCGCCCTGCAACTGCAGGCCCGATACGACCTTGTCAAGATCGTTGAATCGAAGAATGTTCAGGTCCTCAAGGGACTGTGCAGTGATTGCGGTCACCGTTTGCGGGATGTCCTGCAGGGATTCTTCCTTGCGTCTCGCGGTGACTATGACCTCTTCGAGGGCGATGACGGTGTCCGCAGCGCGCTGCGGCACTTGCGCTTGCAC
>JANMSB010000099.1:0-3053 GCA_031388915.1 Pseudomonadota bacterium
CACCGCTGCCAAATCCAACAAGTTCATGAAATTGGTGTAGTAACCCAAGTTGGAATTGAGGCGAATCGGATCGGCCAGCAACTCGGCAATGCGATAGATCGTACCGGCCGTGGGCGTCATGAATACATCGGCTTGCGCCAGCACGGCTGTCGCCGCGCGTTTTAGTTCCTGAAGTCGATACAGCGCTTGAAAAGTTTGCACGGCAGTACGGCCGCGTGCGCCCATAGTGATTTCACGTGTCACCGGGTGTACAGCCTCCGGATTGCTTTCGATCAGTGCTTCAATCGCGGCGTAGCGTTCTGCCACCCAAGGACCTTCGTACAGCAAACGCGCGGTTTCAAACAGCGGCGCGAAATCAAGTTCAACCAGTTGTCCGCCCAACGACTCCATATTGCTGCGTGCGATGGCAAACAAACGCTCGTAGTCGCTATCGCCGAAGAACTGCAATTGATCGGCCCTGGGTACACCGACGCGAAAGCTATCGGACTGCATGGCGCCGGCACGCAAGGAGGTTTGCACCGGGCGCGACCAAGCATCCGCTGGATCGACAGCCTGCGCCACCTTTAGCACCGCGGCGGCATCAGCCGCCGTCAAGGCAAAAATAGAAATGCAATCGAGGCTGCGGCACGCCGGTACCAACCCAGTATTACTGAGTCGACCGCAACTGGGCTTTAAGCCAATCAAGTTATTGAATGCCGCCGGCACGCGACCTGAACCTGCGGTATCGGTGCCCAACGCAAAACTGGCAAAGCCCAACGCCACGGACAGCGCCGAACCTGAACTTGAACCACCCGATATGTACTCCGGATTAAAGCTGTTCTTGCCCGCACCATGAATTGATCGAGTGCCCACCAAGCCGGTAGCGAATTGATCCAAGTTGGCTTTGCCGAGGGGAATCGCGCCGGCATCGATCAGGCGTTGCACCACTGTCGCCGATGTTTCCGGCGTGTAAGCAAACTCCGGACAGCCGGCCGTGGTGGATATACCCGCCAAGTCGATATTGTCCTTGATGACGAATGGCACACCGTACAGCGGCAGGTCATCCAGCGACTTACTGTGCAAAGCATCGACGAACTGCATCACTTGTTCTAAGGTTAAGCGCGTGATCCACACGTTGTGTTCGGGTGCGGCATCAATGCGCTTCAGCAACTTGTCAAAGCACTCTTTCGGCGTGATGCGTCGACTGCGATAAGCAGCCAACAACTCGCTGATGACCAGCGGCGGCATAACATCAATCGACATCAACGCACTCCCGGCCGTACCACGGCAACAATTTCACCGGCGTTCACCGCCCTGCCCTTGGCCACACGCAACTCCACCAACTCACAGTGTTCGTCTACGGTCACAGCAATCTCCATTTTCATCGCTTCCACTACCAACAACTCATCATCGGCGCGCAAGGTGGCGCCGATAGCAGCACTGAGCTGCCATACGCTGCCGGTGACTGGCGAAGCGATGCCGATACAGCCGTCCGGAATATCGCTGTCGTCTGCGGCGGCAGCGCTTTGGTTTGCGTCCGTATCCAGGTTCACCTGATCGGACGCCACCCAGCGCTGTCGCTCGGCTTCGAATGCCGCCTGCTGCTGCGCCTTGAAGCGCGCAATCGAGTCACCATGCTGCGCTAGGAACTCGCGATAATCGTGCAAACGTAGGCGCGTTGCTTCGACGCGCAACTTGAAATGCCCCTCGATGAAGTCCTCGCGCATTTGCAACAACTGCTCGGCACTGACCGGATAAAAACGAATCTGATCGAAAAAACGCAGCAACCACTGCTTACCATCCTTGAAGTCCTGCGTCTGCCGATAGCGATTCCACATCTGTACCGTGCGACCGACGAATTGATAACCGCCCGGTCCTTCCATGCCATACACACATAAATAAGCACCGCCGATGCCCACTGCGTTCTCGGGCGTCCAGGTTCGCGCCGGGTTGTACTTGGTGGTCACCAAACGATGACGCGGGTCCAGCGGCGTGGCCACCGGCGCACCCAGGTACACATCGCCCAAGCCCATCACCAAGTAACTGGCTTCGAAAACAATGCGGTACACGTCCTCGATTGAGTCCAGGCCATTGATGCGCCGGATGAACTCGATATTGCTGGGACACCAGGGCGCATCGGCGCGCACCGATTGCATGTATTTCTCAATCGCCAATTGAGTCGCCGGATCGTCCCACGACAACGGCAAGTGCACGATGCGACTGGGCACCTCGATAGCGTCGAGTGCGGGCAACTCGTGCTCGGCAGCCTGCAACTTCTGCAACAGTTGCGACTGGCTCAACTGACAGCCGTCATAGTGAACTTGTAACGAGCGAATACCGGGCGTCAGTTCGAGCACACCGGGAATCACCTGCGCTTGCAGATATTGCATCAGGGCGTGAACACGAAAGCGCAGTTCGAGATCCAGCACTTGCTCACCGTATTCCACCAGCAAGTACGCATCTCCGGCTTGGCGGTAGCACACGGTTGGATGGGCCGCCTCAGCTTCCACTCGCAACAATACTGGCGTAGGGGCAGACCCAGGTGTCTGCCCTTCTGAGTCCACATTCAACAAGACGGGCAGACACACGGGTCTGCCCCTACAGTCGGCAATGGCCTCGTCCATGTCACGCTTGAGCGCCACCGCTGCGTCATAGTCAACGCAATAAAACTCAATAGTATCGCCGGGTTTAAGCTGGCCCATCTTCCACAGCTCGGCTTGCACGATGGTGACTGGACACACAAAGCCACCGAGGCTGGGGCCATCCGGTCCGAGTATCACCGGCATGTCGCCGGTGAAATCCACCGCACCAACGGCATAGGCGTTGTCGTGAATGTTGGATGGATGCAAACCGGCTTCACCACCATCGCGACGCGCCCACTGCGGCTTCGGGCCGATTAAACGTACACCGGTTCTACTGGAGTTGTAGTGCACCTGCCAACGCGTATTGAAAAAGGTATCAATGTCCGCTTGCGTGAAAAAATCCGGCGCGCCATGTGGCCCATACATTACGGCGATGCGCCAATGCGATTGGTACTGTGGAATCAAGGTCGCCGGGATGGTTGCGCCATCTTG
>JANMSB010000191.1:0-6183 GCA_031388915.1 Pseudomonadota bacterium
CCGGTCATGGAGCTGCCGGGCAGAATGTTGATGCCTTGCAAGAAAAAGATACCGCCCATCAACACGATGAACACACTCACGGTGCCCATGACGCTTGTCCAGACGGGTGTGCGCAGGGCCCAATAGAGCAACGTACCGCCCACGATCACGACGGCAATGCCTCGATAGGCCCAGCGGATATCGCCGGTCATGAAGCTACCGGGCAGGATGTTCACGCCTTGCAAAATCCAGATGCAGCCGAGCAGGCACGTAATGACTGCGATTGTGCCCAAGGCGATCTTCAAGTACTTCATCGTTCATCTCCCCCTGTTCTGGGTGCGCGTGGTGTTCGGTTTATTGCTAATCGCTGATCAAGTCGCGACACAGCTTGCGCGTCGGCCATTCGTAAGTACACATGCACCGAAGGAAGATTAGGAAGCATAGACGTCCTGTTCGGCTGACCCCAGAACGGTTCTGCATCAACACAAAAAACCGCGCGACACTCTGCGGGTGTCTGTGGGGCCATCCGCAGTTACTCAAACCGCAAGCGAAACCCCACTGCTTTCAGTAACTCGCACTCCTGTTCCAGGTCGGCACGTGTCAAGGGATGATCGTCCAGCCAGTGTGATGGGAACTTGAGTTCCAACAATCGCACCTTGGCGGCGAGTTTGATTTCGGGCAGCGGCGCTTTGCTACGGCCGCGGTTGAGCAGCACCGCTAAGCGTAACAACACAACCAACAACTCGGCTTTCAAATGCCACGGTGGCATGAGGTCTTCCAGCGGCTCCAGACTCAACTTGCGCCGATGCATACCCACCAGCACCGCCAATAACGTTTGCTCTTCCCGCGGAAACCCCGGCAGGTCGGAGTTTTCCAGCAAGTAAGCGCCATGCTTGTGGTAATGCGCGTGCGAAATGTCCAGACCGATCTCGTGCAAGCGCGCTGCCCAGCTCAGCACCGACTCCGCCAGTGGTTCGCCGATGGCCCACACTTGCTCGAGATCACGCAGCAGTTTCAGGGCGGTCGCCTCGACACGATCGGCTTGCGCCATATCCACGTGATAGCGCGCTGCCATGGCGCGCACAGTCCGCACACGTGCGTCTTCATTGGTATGACGACCGAGGATGTCGTACAACAAGCCTTCGCGTAGCGCGCCATCGGCGGCGCGCATGCTGCGAATGTCGAGCGCATCAATCACTTCAGTGAGAATCGCCAGACCACCGGCAAATACCGGCAAGCGATCTTCGTCGATGCCGGGCAACCGCAGGCGACTGACGTGGCCGGCGCGCAAGGCCTGTTCGATGACGTTTTCCAACACCTTCAAGTTGAGGCTGCCGTCATTGGAACCATAGTGACGCGCCACATCAGCCAGGGCGCGAATGGTGCCGGAACTGCCCAACGTTTGTTCCCAACCGGCAGCCTTGTAGCGTTCCGCAATCGGCGCCAGCTCGACGCGTGCCGCCATGCGTGCCCGCTTCATGCGCTTTTCATTCAACTCGCCATCGTCGAAGAATTGCTTACTCATGGTGACGCAACCCATGCGCAAACTTTCCAACTGCTTGGTATGGGTGCCTTCACCAATAATCAATTCGGTGCTGCCGCCGCCGATATCTACCACCAAACGATTGCCGGCTTCGCTGGGCATGCTGTGCATCACGCCCAGATAAATCAAACGCGCCTCTTCAATGCCGGCAATGATTTCGATGGGGTGGCCAAGGGCTTCACGAGCGCGATCCAGGAATGCGCCCTTGCGTCTGGCTTGCCGAAAGGTGTTGGTGCCCACCACCCGCACGGTGTCGGCGTTCATATCGCGCAGACGTTGACCGAAGCGCTGCAAACACGCCAAGGCGCGTTCCGTCACCTCGCGCGATAGGCGACCGTGTTCGTCAAGGCCAGAGGCCAGACGCACGGTTTCGCGCAGGCGGTCCATGATGGTGAGTTGGCCGTGGATGTGCCGCGCCACCACCATGTGAAAGCTGTTGGAGCCCAAATCAACAGCGGCGATGATGTCGGGAATTTTGCTGCGGGACATTTGAAAATTAGGCTGTGGGCTGTGGACAAGAAAATGCGGGTCGGAACAAGTTCCGAACCCGCAGTCTACAACCCAAATCTTACCGGCTTGCGACTACCGCCGTATTTCAAGCCGAGAACGAGGACCCACAACCACAGGTGGTCGTGGCATTGGGATTGCGGATGACAAACTGCGAGCCTTCCAGGTCTTCGCGATAATCGATTTCCGCCCCCGACAGGTACTGAAAACTCATTGGATCAATCAGCAAGGTGACGCCGCCGTTTTGCACCTGGGTGTCGCCTTCTTCGATATTTTCGTCGAAGGTGAAGCCGTACTGGAAACCCGAGCAGCCGCCGCCGCTGACGAACACACGCAACTTCAGATTGGGATTGGCTTCTTCCTGAATCAATTCACTCACTTTGTGCGCGGCAGAGTCGGTAAACAGCAGGGATGGCAACGCGCCAACATCATTCATCTCAGCAGCCATGGCAGCACCTTCAAACTTCAATCAGTGACGCCAGTGTAGCCCAGTTTGGGGTCCTGGACCGATTCGGCCACCGGACCGACGGATTCGGGCACCGGCGCCGAACCTTGGGCGTGATGGATCAGCTTGCCGTTTATTTGGGCGCCCATCGCCATTTCAATCAGCCCATAGTGAACATTGCCGGAAACTTTCGCGGTGGCGCCCAGTTCGACCCGCTCGCGGGCGTGAATATCGCCGTTCACGGCGCCGTTCAGCACCACATTAGGCACCTGCACCGATCCCTCCACCAACCCGCTGTCGCTAATGCTCAAGGTGGCGGCTTTGTCCGGCTGGGATTCGACATTGCCCTGAATCGTGCCGTCGACATGCAAACCGCCAACAAACTGCACATCGCCAATGATGCGCGTACCGGCGCCGATCAAGGTATCTATGCGCAGCGATTGGGGATCTTTTTTGCGTCTGAACATGGCAACTCACAAGGGCAAAAATCAATCAAAGTACGCGCGGCTGCCAGACAAACTCCTGGCGTTGCACAGCACGTTGCGCTGCATGCAACTCGACTTGCACAGCGGACGGCTGAAAGTCTGCAGGCAGTTCGATCAGCGGTTCGAGGGTTTGAAAATAGCGATAGGCAAACTTCAAGGGAACGGCAGCTTTGTCCACCACCACCTCTGTCAACGGCAAACTGATTGCTTCGCCCTGGCGCATGCCACTGACCCGTAACTGCATCGTCCCCGACGCATTGCCGGTGGCTTGCATGGATTGAATCAACACCAGCCGCAGGCGATAGCGATGCGGTGCAATGGCATCCGGTTCGACCTCAAAGCGCTGCACCTGCGGTTCCTGCGGTGCATTGGCGGGCGTGACAATCGCTTTGTAAAAAGTAATCTCTTCTTGTTGTCGCTGAATCGTTGCCTGTAAATCGGCCAACGACTGCTGCATGGAATCCGAGGATTGCTGCTCTACTTTGCGCCCCAAACGCGCGCTGCCCAACTCGCGCCGCATTTCACCCAGCTCGTTTTGCAACGTATCGGTTTTCGCTGCCTGCGCCAGCCGCGCACGCTGACTGCTGAGCACGCTATAACCGCTCATCGAGCGGCCCAATTCAAACGTTACATAGGGCAGCAGCACCGCCAACAATGCCACACTCACCCACAGCGTACGCCGCCGACGCAGCGAACGCGGCTTAACGATGAACTGTCCGGTATGCAAGGGCGCGAAGCTGGCCATTGGGTGTCTCAACCATCAGCCCTACAGGGCAGCGGCATTGCAACACATCCCTTACAATGACCGGGCCAGTCGCTATCGCCCGACAGCAACTCGAACCTAACCCGCGAGATAACAATGCACAGTTTTGCTGCATCCCTGCTGTGGCTAAAAGCCTTTCATGTCGTGTTTGTTGTGACGTGGTTCGCAGGTTTGTTCTACTTGCCGCGTCTGTTCGTCTATCACGCTGCCAGCAACGACCTCCTTAGTATCGAACGATTCAAGATTATGGAACGGCGGCTGTACATCATTATGAGTATCGGTGCGCTCCTGGCGTTGTTGTTTGGCGCGTTGATGCTGATTGCCGCGCCCGATTACCTGCGCATGGGGTGGATGCATGTCAAGCTGGCGCTGGTGGCGCTATTGATCGCCTATCACTTCTGGTGCCGGCACTTGGTGCGTATCTTCGCTGAAGATCGCAACTCGCACTCGCAGCGCTGGTATCGCTGGTTTAACGAAGCCCCCAGCGTGTTATTGATCGCCATTGTGGTTCTGGCGGTGGTCAAGCCGTTTTGATTGTGCTGCTCGTAGGGGCAAACCCATGTGTCTGCCCGTCTAGCAATGGGTGCCAATTGTTACACGGGCGAACAGGATGCGGCGGGGGCCGCAGGTTCGCCCCTACACATCATCTAAGCAGGCTCGCGCAATTCTCGCCGGCGCTTCAGTGCACGCAAATTCTTTTCGTCCGGCCACCACTCCGGCAACGGCGGTGGACCGTCATTGAACGCGCGCTGACCCAGCTCTTCTAAAGCGCGCACATACACCGCGCGTTTGAAAAAAATCACGTCGCGCACCGGCGACCAATAGTCCACCCAACGCCAGCGATCGAATTCCGGCTGGTTGGTGGTATCGAAACGAAACCGCGCATCGCTGCCGGTGAAACGCAACAAGAACCAACGCTGCTTTTGCCCAATACAGAGCACCTTGCCGTCTTGCCGGCCCACATGGCGTTGGTATTGCTTGGGAAGACGGTAACGCAACCAGCTACGCGTGCTGGCAATGACCTCGACATCCTCCGACTCCAGCCCCACCTCTTCCTTTAGTTCGCGAAACAAGGCTTGCTCCGGCGCTTCATCCGGACCAATGCCGCCCTGCGGAAACTGCCAGCCGCGACCGCCCGGACGGCCACCGACAAATACCTGCCGATCGTCGCGGATCAAAATGATCCCAACGTTGGCGCGAAACCCCTGTGCATCGATAAAGTCAGTCATGATGGCCAATAATCAAATGTCGTTTGATTGTTTCACATGCCGCTGCCGGCTCCAACCCAATTGCCAACTCAATTTATGGGAACGCAGGCAGAACACACTGGTGGCCCACATACCAAGCGTGCGCTAAGGTGCCGCCCCTATGGCTATCCTTTACCCCACGCGTTCCTTCACACCCCTCTTGCTCGGTTTATGCCTGTGCAGCCTGCTGTCGTTGGGTATCGCGCTGTGCATGGGCAGCGTACCGCTGGCACCGACTGATCTGTGGACTGCGCTACGCGGCGGCGATGCACCGCTGGCGCAGGCCGTGCTGTTGAATCTACGCCTGCCGCGCGCCCTCACCGGCTTTGCCTTGGGCGGCCTGCTCGCGTTGGCCGGCCTCTACATGCAAGTGCTACTGCGCAATCCGCTGGCCGATCCCTACATCATGGGCAGCTCGGGTGGCGCTGCGGTAGCTGCACTCGCGGCCATGCTGCTGGGACTCACCGGCCTTGCCGTGCAGGGAGCGGCCGCGGCCGGCGCGTTTGTCGCCATCTTGCTGGTGTTTGCCTTAGCGCATGCCGAAGGCAGTTGGTCGCCCACCCGCTTACTACTCACCGGCGTGGTAGTGGCTGCCGGAACCAGCGCCTTGATCAGCCTGTTACTGGCGCTGGGCGATGAAGCCAAGTTACGCGGCATGTTGTTCTGGCTGATGGGCGACATCAGCAATTACTCGCGAGCCGGGTCGTTGTGGACTTTGCTGCTGATTGCCGGTGTGCTCAGTTGCCTGCTGGCGCGCCACTTAAATGTATTGGCTCGCGGCGAATTTCAGGCGCAAACCTTGGGCATGAACATCAAGCAAATGCGCATCGGCTTGTTTGCCGCCAGCGCTCTACTCACCGCGGCCGCGGTCACCACTGCCGGTAGTATCGGTTTTGTAGGACTGATAACGCCGCATCTTGGTCGGCTGTTGGTTGGCGCAGATCATCGTCGGCTGACACCAGCAGCAATTCTGCTCGGCGGCAGTTTACTGACGCTGGCCGACACCGCCGCACGCACGCTATTCGCGCCGCGACAACTACCGGTGGGCGCACTCACGGCGTTGATTGGCGTACCGATTTTTTTAGGGTTGATGTTTCGACGCAATCGGCGCACTGCATGACGTTTGTGTAGCTCAGACCTTCCTTATGTGACTCTAAGACGCTTCGACTCCGCTCAGCGACCGGAGTGCGTAGTTCCGGTCGCTGAGCGCAGTC
>JANMSB010000163.1:0-2780 GCA_031388915.1 Pseudomonadota bacterium
TCCACCTTCACCTGATGTTCGCGCGCCAGCTTCAGCACTTCATTCATGCGCGCATCTTCGCGGCCACGCACGATCAATAACTGGCCGACTTTGTCGGCATGACGTTGTAACAAGGTCCGCACTGCATGCAAACCAAATACGAGACTCGCCTCGCTCATCGATCCCTCCGGCGACGGAATGGGTTGCGACTTTGGTTTTGATTGTTGTTCTGGTTCGGTTTTTGGCCGAACTGTTTGCCACGTGGCTGACCAAATTGCTGGATGGCCGAACCACCCCGCGCTTCCACCAACTCAAAATCAATCTTGCGTTCGTCGATCACCACATTGACCAGCCTTACTTTCAGATGATCGCCGAGTCGGAACACGCGACCGCTGCGCTCACCCACCAGACGATAGCCGGATTTGTCGCGACTGAAATAATCCGTACCCAAACCACTGACATGTATCAAGCCATCGATCTGCATGCCTTTGACTTGCACGAACAGACCAAACTCGACCACACCCGTGACCAAGGTGTCGAACTCTTCGCCGATACGGTTCTGCATGAACTCGCATTTAAGCCACGCCATCGCATCGCGTGTTGCGTCATCGGCGCGGCGTTCCAACTGCGAACACTGCTGCCCCAATGCATCCATATTGCTCCATGCTTCAGGCCAGTCTTCCTGCGTGCCACCACGCAGCACGTGACGGATGCCACGATGCACCAGTAGATCGGGATAACGACGAATCGGCGAAGTGAAGTGCGCGTACTCGGACAGAGCCAGCCCAAAGTGACCAATGTTCTCCGGCTGATACACCGCCTGCGGCATGGAACGCACCACCACCGTTTCAATCAAGCGCGCTTCTTCGCTTTCATGGACGCGCTTCAGCACTTCGCTCAAGTCCTGCGGCGTAATGGCACGATCCTGCGGCAAGCTGATGGCGAAGCCGCGCAAAAATTCACGCAGTTTTTCCAGGCGATCCTCTTCTGGCGAGCCATGCACGCGATACAAGGTCGGGATCTTGTGTTTCTTGAGGAACTTGGCCGCTTGCACGTTGGCAGCGATCATGCACTCTTCAATCAAGCGATGCGCGTCGTTGCGCGACGATTCAACGAAGGTGGCTACCTTGCCCTTCTCGTCAAACCGCGCCTTGATCTCGGGTGAGTCAAACTCCAGCGCATGACGCTCGACACGCGCGATAAACAAGGCTTTGAACACGGCATGCAGATTTTGCAGTGGCTCAGCTACTGAACGCGCTTTCTCGGTATTCAACGCAGTGGGATTGGCGAGAAATGCAGCCACTTCGGTATAGGTCAGGCGCGCTGCCGACTTCATCACGCCTTCAAAAAACTCGGCGCGCGTGATCTTGCCCGCAGGCGACACCCGCATCTCGCACACCATGCACAGCCGATCCACCTGGGGGTTTAACGAACACAGGCCATTCGACAAGGCTTCCGGCAACATCGGAATGACGCGGTTGGGAAAATATACCGAAGTACCACGATCCAGCGCTTCGGCGTCCAGTGCCGTGCCCAGTGCGACGTAGTGCCCCACATCGGCAATGGCCACCAACAAGCGCCAGCCGCCACGAATTTTTTCGCAGTACACCGCGTCGTCGAAATCGCGTGCGTCTTCACCATCGATGGTAACCAGCGGCAACTCGCGCAAATCAAGGCGATTGCGTTTGGCGGGGGCCGTAACCGTGGCGCCAAACTTTTTGGCCTCGGCCAATACTTCAGGAGGGAATTCATTCGGCAAGCCATGCGCGTGAATCGCAATGTCGGTTTCCATGCCTGGCGCACCGTGATCACCCAACACCTGAGTGATGTGACCTACCGGTTGCGCGTTACGCCCCGGCTGCTCGATCAGACGCAACAACACCACCTGCCCCGACTGTGCTCCCTGCAACTGCTGCGCGGGCACGATAATGCGATGACTGATGCGTGGATTGTCCGGCACCACGAAGTACACGCCGGAATCGGCGTACAGCCGGCCCACAATTTCTTTCGTACTCCGTTCCAACACATCGACAATGCTGCCTTCGGGACGGCCGCGACGATCATGACCGGTGATACGTACCGAGACGCGATCACCATGCATCACCTGCTGCATCTGACGGTGTGTGAGGAAGATTTGATCGGAGCGATCATCCGGATGGACAAACCCATGACCATCGCGATGACCACTGACCTTGCCCACGACCAACCCGATTCGCTCGCGCAAGCAATATTCGTCACGCCGGTTGCGGACGATCTCGCCGGTTCTTTCCAACTCCGTCAGCTCACGTTGCAGCTTGGCGATGGCGGCTTTACCGGAGCGCTTGCCGGACGTCAGTAGTTGTTCCAGGGTCAGCGGCTGACCTGCGGTACGCAGCCAGGTCAGAATCTCGGACTCGACCTCCGCTGACGATGGGGGTGCAGGCGTAGTCGCGCGTTTACGTGGTGCCTGCCCTTCGCGGACTGGCTTATTTGCGGTTGCTTCGGGCTTGTTGCGGCTGCGCGAACTGCTGCGTTTCATAGTGCTAATCCAACACGGAAAGACGTGATGCCAAGTATTGCAAGTGTTTGTTCATCCCGCACTTTGCCACGTTCGCAAACGCATTGACACTCGCAATTCTCGCCGGTAGAGTTGCGCGCCTTGTGCAGGCCAGCCCTGCCCAAGACAACCAAAATGTGCCCAGATGGCGGAACTGGTAGACGCGCTAGTTTCAGGTATTAGTGGAGCAATCCGTGGAGGTTCGAGTCCTCTTCTGGGCACCAGTTGGTCATCCGGAGCCGTCCGTTCAGGACGGCGTCCTTTC